>CATPCA010000170.1 GCA_955652545.1 Candidatus Dormiibacterota bacterium | reverse complement strand
GTTGAGCAACTCCTGCAGCGCGGAGCGTTCGACGGCTGCGTCAGTGGTGATGAAGGCGAGCAGGGTGGCCATGTCGGGGTGGATCATGCCCGCGCCCTTGGCCATGCCGCCGAGGGTGCACGTCCGCCCGCCGATGGTCACGTACGATGCCGCCGTCTTGGCCACGGTGTCGGTGGTCATGATCGCCCGCGCCGCGCGCTCGCCTCCGTCGGCAGCGAGCGATCCGCCGGCAGCGCGCACACCGTCGAGCACGCGGCTCATGGGCATGGGGCGGCCGATGACCCCCGTGCTGCACACCAACACCTCGGACGGGTCGGCGTCGCAACAGTCGGCGGTGGCCGCCGCCATGCGCAGCGCATCGCGGAAGCCCTGTGGACCGGTGCAGGCGTTGGCGTTGCCACTGTTGGTGACCACCGCCCTGATCGCTCCGTGCCGCCGGAGCGTGAGCTGGCTGATCACCACCGGCGCAGCCTTGACCAGGTTGCGCGTGAACACGCCCGCGGTCGTGCACGGGCTGTCGCTGGCCAGGATCGCGATGTCGAGGCGATCGACGTCATCGTCGCCGCGGATCCCGGCCGCCGCCGCGGCGGCACGGAAACCCAGCGGCGCACAGACGCCACTGCGCGCTGCGGTCGCCGGGGCGCTCACGGCCACGTCGAGCTCGCCCGCAGCCCTTCCGCCTCGGGCCGGCTGAAGCGCACGTTCATCGCCTGGACAGCCTGGCCGGCAGCGCCCTTGACGAGGTTGTCGATCGCCACGGTGACCACCGCCGTGTCGCCCTGCGCCGTGCAGTTGATCGCGGCGACGTTGCTGCCCACCACGCTCTTGGTCGACGGCGGCGACTCCTCGTAGCGCACAAAGGGCTCGGCGGCGGCGAAGTCGCGGTAGACGGTGGCGACGTCGGCCGCGCCAACGCCGTCGCGGGGATCCAGGTAGATGGTGGCCAGGATGCCGCGCGTCATCGGCACCAGGTGGGGAACAAAGGTCAGCACGACGTCGCCACCGGTGGCTCGGCGCATCCGGGACAGCATCTCGCCGGAATGCCGGTGTCCGTCCACCCCGTACGCGCGCACCGACTCGTTCGCCTCGGCGAAATGCAGCGTCGGCAGTGGGGAACGCCCCGCGCCGCTGACGCCGCTCTTGGCGTCGACGATGACGCGTGGTTGCACCAGCTCGGCGCGCAGCGCGGGCAGGCTGCCGAGCAGGGCGGCGGTGGGATAGCAGCCCGGCGCGGCGATCAGGTTCGCGCCACGCAGGCAGTCGCGCTCAATCTCGACCAGGCCGTACGCAGCCAGCGCACACAGCTCTGGGGCGGGATGGGCGACGCCGTACCAGTGCTCGTAGGCCGCCGCGTCGGCGAGCCGGAAGTCGGCGCTCATGTCGACCACCACCGCGCCGCTGTCGAGCCAGCGCTGGGCGTGGCCCGCCGCAATGGTGTGGGGCAACGCCGCGAAGACCACATCGACGCCCTCGACATCGAGCCCGCCGCTGACCATCAGGTCGACGGCGCTGCCCGGGACCGCCTCGCAGAAACGGTGGCCGGTCCAGCTGCGCCCCAGCAGCGTCACCAGTTGGACGCCGGGGTGACCGGCGAGCAGTTCCACGCACTGCATGCCGATGTAGCCGGTGCACCCGGCGACGGCGGCGCGGACGGGAGAAGGGGCGGACACGGCGCCCAGTGTAGCCGCCTCTTGCATATTTATGCAGAGCGGGCGCGGGGGGGTCGTCCCGCCGCCTTCCTCCGCCGTGTGGGGGACGCGGACACCGGGTCGGACCGGCGCAGACCGTGGACGGCCAGGCGGCCGTGCCGGGCGCGCTCGATGTTGACCGCGGCGCCGATCAGCGAGAGGTGGGTGAAGGCTTGCGGGAAATTGCCGAGCAGCGCACCGGTGCGGGTGTCGGCCTCCTCCGAGTACAGACCCAGTGGAGAGGCGAAGGCGAGCATCTTTTCGAACCATCGCTGCGCCTCCTCGATACGGCCGGCATGGGCGAGCGCGTCGGCGAGCCAGAATGAGCACATCAGGAAGGCGCCCTCGTCGCCGGGCAGTCCGTCATCGGTCCGTCTGACGTCATAGCGATGCACGAGAACGCCGTTGCCGAGCTGTTTGGCGATCGCCTGGATGGTGCTGAGCTCTCGCGGGTCGGCGGAGCGCAGGAAGCGCACCTGGGTGATGCGGAGCATGGCCGCGTCGAGATCCTCGCCGTCGAATGCCTGGGTGAAGCTGCTCAACCGCTGCGAGTAGCCACGCGAGGTGACCGCGCGGTGGATGTCGCGACGCGCCGCCCGCCACCGCGACTGGTTGTGTGGCAGCCTGAATCGCTCGGCGATGCGCAGCCCGCGGTCCACGGCGACCCAGCACATCATCTTGCTGTAGGTGTAGTGCCGGTTCGGCCCCCGCACCTCCCACATGGAGGCATCGGGCAGCTGCCATCGGTCGATCGCGAGATCCACCACAGCGTGCAGCTCGTGCCACAGCGTGCGGCTGATCACTCCGCCGAAACGTGCATACAGGTAGGCGCTGTCGAGCAGCTCGCCGTAGACGTCGAGCTGCAGCTGGTGGATCGCTCCGTTGCCGATGCGCACCGGCCGCGAGCCGCGATAACCGCTGAGGTGGGTCAGCTCCGTCTCCTCAGCTCGGTCATCGCCGTCGAGCGTGTACAGGTTGGCCACGTCGCGGCCGCCGCGGCCCAGGCCGATCGTCACCAGCCACGCGAAGAACGCGTTGGCCTCGTCGATCATGCCCACCTGGAAGAAGGCATACAGCGTGAGGGAGGCATCGCGCAGCCACGTGAACCGGTAGTCCCAGTTGCGCGGGCCGCCGATCTGCTCGGGCAGGCTGGTGGTCGGCGCCGCGACGATCGCGCCCGTTGGTGTGTAGGTCATCAGCTTGAGGCACAACGCCGCGCGCACCACGGGGTACCGGTACGGTCCGCGATACGAACAGCGGTCGATCCACCGCCACCAGAACTCCTGCGTGGACCGCGCCAGCGCGCGCGCCTGCTCCACGCCCCACGGTCTGTCGGCGTTCTCGCAGCGGCCATGGTGATCGCTGCGCAGCGCCAGCGCGATGACGTCACCCGCCTTCATCCGCCAGCGGAGCGTGGCGGACTTCAACTCCGCAGACGACTGCAGGCAGAGGTGGAGGGCTGCGGTGTCTCCATGCAGCCGCCAACCCTCGGCGACGAACCGGCTCGGTCCCTGGCCGTACTCGGGCGCCGGCTTGAATTGATGGCGAAGGGTGATCGAGCCGGTCAGGCACTCGATGATGCGGATCAGCCGCGGGTCACGGTGGAGGTGCGCATGCTTGGTGGCGCTGTCCTCATCGATGGGCATGAAATCGGTGACGAGCGCCGTGCCGCCGGCAGTGGAGAACAGTGTCTCGAGGATGTTGCTGCGGTCGCGGTAGCGTTGCACCACGCGGTGCTCGTCGACCGGGCACACCTGCCAGTGGCCGCCGCGACGCGCGTCGATGATCCGGCCGAAGATCGACGGGTTGTCGAAGCGAGGCAGGCACAACCAGTCCACGCTGCCGTCAGCCCCCACCAGCGCGGCGCTGCGGCAGTCACCGATCAGGCCATACGCCGCGATCGGCAAATACCCGTCGACGCGCTCGAACCCGACGCTCACCCCGTCGGCCGTCGCCGCCACCACGGCACTGGGCTCATGCCGAGCAGCTCGGCGGCGCTGTCGAAGTCGCCCCGGGCCGCCCGGCGGTCGCCCAGGTTCCACCTGATGAGCCCGCGGTTGTAGAGCGCGGACGGATCCCGGGGATCGATGCCGGCGGCCGCCTCGGCGTGGCGGGCGGCGGCGGTGCTGTCGCCGGTGCGCACCAGGAGCGCGGCGAGAGTGCTGTGCGCGCTGGCCGAGCCCTCGTCCACCTGTACCGCTTCCTGCGCGGCCACCAGGGCGCCGGCGTCGTCACCACGACTCGAGCGCACCGCCGCGGCGAGCAGCAGGCGGTCGGCGTCGGCGGGCGATTCGGCCAGCAGGGCCTCAGCCCGCGCGGGGGCGTCCGAGGCGTTGAGATTGAAACCCCACCGGGCGGTCATCCGCTCCTGGCTCCTGGCGTGGAGTGGCAGCCTGAGACGTTGCGCAGCGCCCGGCACCCGCGCATGCGTGCTGCCGGTCGCGCCCATGGTGACCTCCGCTGAGCCGGTGGCGGCCATGGCGCCGAGTGTACCGGCAGCTGATCGTCGACTCGCTGCGAGAGTGCGCTCGGGGCTGTCACGGCGCGGTCACGGGGATCATCACCGGCCAGCGCGTTCGCACCCTCGCCGACAATTCTTTACAGGGCGTGTCGCGTTCATCCTCCCGTGGCGCGTGTGACCGGTTCGATACTTCTGACGGGCTTCGACGAGGCCTCTGGGTTGCGCGGACCCGGTCAGCTGGTTCTCGACTGAGGTCGGACGCGTGGAAGTGTGGTGGTTCATAGCGCTGAAGCTGAGGCCATGTCCACCAGGCTGATGGCGGTGCTGCGGCGCGCGGCGGCGGCGCGAAGCGCGCAGCGCCGCTCCATCGCGTCCCTGAATGCTGTGCGTCGGGTGTGGGCCCTCGGCGCGCTGGTCGGGTGTGTCGCTGCTCTGTTCTACCTGGTCGTGGTCAGCAGGCTTGCGCTGGCGCCCCCGGCGGTCGCGATCCCCTGGGTGGTGTTCGCCGCCCTGTTCTGCATCGCCGAGGCGCGGCGTATCCACGTCCACTTCCGGCGCAATCTTCATTCATTCTCGCTGAGCGAGCTTCCGCTGGTGCTCGGGTTGTATTTCGCCACACCGGAGACGCTGATCTCGAGCCGCCTGGCAGGCGCGCTGGTGGCACTCTGGCTGATCCGCAGGCACCCCCCGGCCAAGGTCGTCTTCAACCTCGCCCTGTACGCCGTGGAGGCTGAGGTGGCGATGTGGCTGGTCTCCGTCTTCGAGCCCCTGCGCAACGTCACGACGCCGCATTCCTGGGCCGTGGTCCTGGCCGCCGTCGCGGTCACCGCGGTGCTCGGGTTCTCGCTCACCGCGGTGTTCATCTCGCTCGCCGAAGGCAGGCTGGGCGGTGCCCAGCTGGTGCGCGGCTACCTCTTCTCGGTCGGAGCCGGGCTGGTCAACGCCTGCCTCGCCATCGAGGCCGCTGCGGCGATCTCCCGCAACTTCGCCGAGCTGTGGCTGCTGGGCATGCCGCTGGTCGTTGTCACCGCTACGTTCCTGCTCTACACGTCCGAGCATCAGAAGCGGCAGCGCATCCAGCACCTCTACGAATGCAGCGACCTGCTTCAGCGCACGGCCGTGGCTGACGCCGCCGTGCCCGAGCTCCTCGCGCAGATTTCGCAGGTGTTTCGCGGAGAGATGGCAGAAGTTGTCCTCCTCCCTGTGGCCACGGGCACCGGCCGCGCGTCGACGACAACGCTGCGCCAGGGCCTGGTTCGACGGGGCGACCAGGAGGTGGATCGTGCATTTCTCGAGGGGTTGATGATGGCAGTCGGCTCGGAGACGCGGGCTCGCGGCATCAGCTGGGCGGACGCCAGCGGCAACGTCCGCGACTGGCTGACCCGACAACACCTCAGGGACGCCATGCTCACCTCGTTGTGGGGCGACGGCGCGTTGCTCGGCGTGCTGACGGTCGGCAACCGGTTGGGCGACGTGGGTACCTTCTCCGCCGACGACCTCACGTTGTTCGAGACATTCGGCGCTCAGACCAGCGTCGCGGTGCAGAACATGCGCCTCGACAACACGCTCACGTACCAGGCATTCCACGATCCGCTCACCAACCTCGCCAACCGCCTGCTCTTCACCGACCGGCTCGAACACGCGCTCAGCCGCCGCGACGAGAAGCGCGGACTGATCGCCGTCCTGTTCATCGACCTCGATGACTTCAAGATGGTCAACGACACGTTCGGCCACGCCGCCGGCGACGACCTGCTCCGCAACGTGGCCGAGCGCCTTCGCTCCGTCCTTCGCGCCGCTGACACCGCGGCACGGTTCGGCGGCGACGAGTTTGCCATCCTCCTCGAGGATGCGCTCAACCCCGACGACATCGCCGCGGTCGCAGAGCGCGTTGTCATGACGCTCAAGCCGCACTTCGTCGTCGAACGCCAGGAGGTGGCGGTGCACGCCAGCATCGGTGTCGCGCTCGCCACCGCGTCGACGGTCGGCGCTGAGGAGCTGCTCCGCCGCGCCGACGCCGCCATGTACTGGGCCAAGGTGCAGGGCAAGGGTGGATACGAGGTCTACGACGCCGGCATGCTGGAGGGCAGCGGACGCCGTCTGCAGGTGCGCACGGAGCTCGAGCGGGCGCTCAGTGACGGCGATCTGCGCGTCCACTACCAGCCGATCGTCGACCTCCGCAGCGGCGAGGTGCGCGGCGTCGAGGCATTGGTGCGATGGGAGCACCCCGAACGCGGGTGGATCATGCCCGGCGAGTTCATCGGCATCGCCGAGGAAACCGGACTGATCGCCGACCTGGGAGCGTTCGTGCTGCGCGAAGCGTGCGCCCAGCTGCAGAGCTGGGAGAGCTCCATGCGGCTGCACGCCGACTTCCAGCTGCACGTCAACGTCTCTCAGCGGCAGCTGCGCAGCGACCACGTCATCGACGACGTGCGCCGCACCCTGGCCGAGACGGGATTGGCGCCGCGCCGCCTGGTCATCGAGATGACCGAGAGCTTCGTCGGCGAGCACGGCGACGTGGCACGCGACCGAATGCGTGAGCTCAAGGCGGTCGGAGTCGGGCTGGCCATCGATGACTTCGGCACCGGCTATTCCTCGCTGGCCATCCTCCAGGACATGCCCTTCGACATTCTCAAGGTGGATCGTGCGTTCATCGCCGACCTGGATGGGGACAGGCGACGGCGCGCGTTCACCGCGGCGATCTTCGGACTGGGCGACACGCTCGGCCTGCACATGATCGCCGAGGGGGTCGAGCGTGAGGAACAGCGCAGCTCGCTGCTCGCGCTCGGCTGCACCCTCGCCCAGGGATTCCTCTTCTCGCGCGCGCTTCCCGGCGACCAGATCGCCGAGATGCTGCGTGGCCAGGCGTCGGTCACAGGCGTGGTTCCGCTGCGCGTTCTCAGCGTTGGTGACGGCCCGGCGGCACGCGCCACGTCGCTGCCGGCGTGAGCGGGACGACCGCCTAGTACTGGTCCTCGGGCCGGCTCTCGTCGTCGTCGGCGTCGCCGTCGTCCTCGGCAGCGCCGGCCACGGCCGCGGGCTCGAACTCGTCGTCGAGCTCCTGCATCCCGGCGAGCTCGTCGCCGTTGGCCGCCGATGCCCGAGAGTCGGTGACCAGGTCGTCGTCGGCCTCGCCGAAGCCCTCATCATCGATTCCCCGCTCGGAGAGCAGCGATTCCTTGGCGTAGGGACGGAACTCGTCGCGCCGGGCGTTGCGCGAGATGGGGAAGGAGGACTTGCGTGAGTTCTCGGGCGCCTGGAAGATCTCCCGCACGATCAGCTCGATCTTGTCCTCCTCGACGCGCGCCACCGCCGCGGAGTAGCGGTTGCCGCTCTCGATGAGAGGGCGAAGACGTCCGCTCAGCTTGGACTCGACCGCACCCAGGGCGATACCGCGGGAGGTCTCGGCGAGCAGCTGCGTTCCGGAGGCGATCAGCTCGACGGTGTCGCCCGGCGTGACGGCCACGCCGACCGCTCCAGCGCCGGGCGACCGGGCCAGCACGGTGCGCCCGCTCTTGCCCGGTTCCTCGGTGAAGAGGTCCACGTCGATCACCCCGGCTGCAGCGGCGGGGCGGGCACGCGCGTCGAGCAGTGCCCCAATCCGGCGCACCTGCTTCTGGGCGATGAGGTTGAGTGCGTTGAGGTCGAGCGACGACTGATACGAGGCCAGAGCTTCCTGGAGGTTGCCCAACTCGCTCTTCGCCTTGCCCAGCCGGTTGTACGCCTCCTCGTCGGCGCCGTGACGCTCGATGAGAGCCTCGTTGATGGCGACGGCGTCTGCCCAACGACTCTCCAGCGCGGCTGCGATCGACTCTTCCACGTACAGCCCGCGAGGCTTGACGTGCTCTGTGTCGGCCAACAGTCATCCCCCCAAAGATCCCCAGACGGGTTCGCTATGATACCGGCTCAGTGCGGCGTTCTCGTGTGTCCCAATCCCTGTGACTCGCGTCATCTCGATCGCGAACCAGAAAGGCGGCGTCGGCAAGACGACGACCGCGGTCAACCTGGCCGCTGCGCTCGCCGAGAAGGGCCCGCGAGTCCTCGCCGTGGACCTCGATCCGCAGGGACACCTCACCATCAACATGGGCTGCCGGCGTCCCGACGACCTCGAACTGTCGGTGTACAACGTGCTCACCGATCACCGCGTCGACGTGGCCGAAGTGCGTCTGCGGTCGGATGCCATGAAGCTGGATTTCCTTCCAGCCAATATCGAGTTGAGTGGTGCCGAACTGCAGTTGGTGACCGAGTTCGGCCGTGAATCTGTTCTCAAGGACAAGCTCGAACCGGTGCTCGACGAGTACGACTACGTGGTCATCGACTGCCCGCCGTCGCTGGGGCTGCTGTGCGTCAACGCCCTGGTGGCCTCGACGGATGTGATCATCCCGTTGCAGTGCGAGTACTTCGGCATGAAGGGCATGCAACAGCTGCAGCGCACCATCGATCGCGTGCGCGCCAAGCTGAACCCGACGCTGCACATCGCCGGCATCCTCCCCACCATCTACAAGTCGCGCACGCTGCACAGCCAGGAGGTGCTCGAGCTGGTGCGCGAGCGGTACGGCGACGAGGTGTTCGACATCACCGTCGACTCGTCGATCCGCTTCGCGGAGACGCCGCTGGCCGGCCAGTCGATCCTGCAGTACGCCACGGCGTCACCGGGAGCGCGCGCCTACCGCGCGCTCGCGACGGCGGTCATGGAGCAGGACGCACCGGGAACTGCCGAGGTGCGCGGCACCAGCACGCGGGTGAAGGCGGGCCGCGCGTGATGAAGGGATTCCGCCGCGCCCAGCTGCGCGGGTCGGAGGAACTCTTCCGGACCACGGACGGCACGCCTGCCGGAGAGGACCTGCTGCAGGTGGACGTGCCGGCCGAGCCGCGACTGGTGCCCGCCTCGCCGGCGCATGACCAGCGTTCGGTCCGGCTCAGCAACGAGGAGATCGAGCTCCTCGCCGACGCGGTCCAGCACCTCAAGTTCCCCCATCAGCCGAGCGGCCGGCCGTCGATGGAGCGTTTCGAGCAGCTCGAGGCGCTCCGCGCCAAGCTGCTGCACAGCCTCTGACCCTCTCGACGGGTCCTGGGCGCGGTTGACCATGGAGGTCGGCGAGACGATCAGGGTCGAATCAGCGGCCGAGTGGCGGGACTGGCTTGCCCGCCACCACGCCGACCGTCGTGAGATCTGGCTGGTCAACGACCGGAAAGGACCCGGCCACAGGACCCTCGACTACGACGACACGCTCGACGAGGCGACCTGCTTCGGCTGGGTTGATGGGTTGGTCCGTGGGCTCGATGAGGCCCATTTCCTGGTCCGGTGGACGCCGCGGCGGCCGCGGAGCAACTGGACCGTGGGCAATCGCGAGCGCGCGCGCCGCCTGTTCGGCTCGTCGCGCATGATGCCGGCAGGCCTGGCGGCGCTGCCCCCTGACCTTCGAGCTGAGCTCAGCGCGGAGGCTTGACAAGTTGTGATCGGTCAATCAATAATAAGCGTGTCATGACCACCGCCACCGCCCCGCGCACCCGGATGACCGCCGACCAACGTCGCGAGCAGGTGATCGCGGCGGCTGTGCACGAGTTCGCCGAGCAGGGCTACCAAGCGGCAAGCACGGCGGCGATCGCGCGGCGCGCTGGGATCTCGCAGCCCTACATCTACGCGCTCTTCCCCAGCAAGCAGGACCTGTTCCTCGCTGTGCACGACCACGTCGTCGGTCGCATCCACCGCGCCTTCGTGCAGGCGGCTCAGGGCGGCGGCACACCCGCCGAGAAGCTCGACCGCATGGGTGAGCTCTACCCGACGCTGATCGCGGATCGGTATGCGCTCCTCGTCCAGCTGCAGACCTACGCAACCGGCGACCCCGTCATCCAGGCCCACGCGGCGCGCGGCTACCGCCGGCTGTACGACGAGGTGGTGCGACTCTCCGGCGCGCAGCCCGTGCAGGTGTCGCTCTTCTTTGCCTGCGGGATGCTCGCCAACGTCACCACCTCTCTCGGGCTGCAGGAGATCTGTGCTCCCCTGTTCGAGGCGTCAGTTCACGCGGCTGCTCCAGCGCCGGCGTAAAAAAATTTGCCCGCCCAACTGATCGGTCCATCAATAAGGAGAATGGAGATGACCACCGCACGTCGCACCGGCTGGACTCTCGCGCTCGTTTCGGCGGCCCTGTTCACGGTGACCCTCGACAACCTGGTGGTCACGACCGCGTTGCCGAGCATCCACCGCGACCTCGGTGGTGGCATCGACAGCCTGGAGTGGACCGTCAACGCCTACACGCTGAGCTTTGCCGTGCTGCTGCTCACCGGCGCGGCGCTTGGTGACCGGTTCGGCAGGCGGCGCATGTTCAGCCTCGGGTTGGCCATCTTCACACTCGGCTCAGCCGCGGCGGCCCTGGCGCCGAGCATCGGCGCGTTGATCGGGGCACGCGCTCTGCAGGGGGCAGGGGGCGCGCTGGTGACCCCGTTGACGCTGACCCTGCTGTCCGAAGCCTTCCCCGCGGGACGTCGTGGGGTGGCGCTCGGCATCTGGTCCGGCATCAGCGGGCTGGGCGTCGCCCTGGGGCCGGTGATCGGCGGAGCGGTCGTGGACGGCATCTCGTGGCACTGGATCTTCTGGCTCAACGTGCCGATCGGACTTGCCGTGGCCCCGCTGGCCCGGATCCGCCTCTCAGAGAGCTTCGGGCCCGCCGGCCGGGTCGACCTGCCCGGCCTGCTCTTGGCCAGCGCCGGCCTCTTCGGTGTCGTGTTCGGCCTGGTGCGCGCCAACGCGCTGGGGTGGACGAGCACCACGGTGCTCACGTCGCTGCTTGGCGGCGCCGTCCTGGTCGCCGCCTTCGCGGCCTGGGAGACGCGTGCGAGCTCGCCGATGCTGCCGCTGCGGTTCTTCCGCAGCCGCGCGTTCACAGCGACCAACGCGGTCTCGCTGGCCATGTACTTCGGGATGTTCGGGTCGATCTTCCTGCTCGCCCAGTACTTTCAGATCGTCCAGCACTACTCACCACTGCAGGCCGGGCTGCGCACCCTGCCGTGGACGGCCATGCCGATGATCGTGGCTCCGATCGCGGGCGTCCTCTCCGACCGGATCGGCAGCCGGCCGCTGATGTTCTCCGGCCTCGCGCTGCAGTCGGGCGCGCTGGCCTGGC
>CATPCA010000169.1 GCA_955652545.1 Candidatus Dormiibacterota bacterium | reverse complement strand
TCTGGCGCATCGCATTCACACGCATGAACTGCGACCCGCACACCCGCGCCTACGTCGGCCGACGCGCCGCGGAGGGACTCTCCAAGCGCGAGATCCTCCGTTGCCTCAAGCGTACATCGCACGCGAAGTGTTCCAGGTGCTCCCCGTCCTGCCTTGACATGACATAGGATCATCTCTCGCGTCCCTCCCGATATCCGGCTTGGAAGGCTCAGTTGTCAGGGATTTCCCTTTGCACAACAGGCACTCCCACGTGACGAGAGCGAACCGGGTCATCTCATGCGGCCCCGAAAATCCCGGCCACCACGTGGTGGACACAGGCTTCTGCCTCCTTCCTGCCACAGAGTTCTCGCGCTAGTCGCCAGCGTACCGACGGCGACCGACCACGGTGACCACCGTCAAAACCACTCCAACGAGCGCAGCGCCCAGAAAAATCGTGCCAAAGCGATGCATTTCGGCCAGCGGTCCGGCGAGGGCAGCAGACACGGCGCTGCCCACGAACAGAGCCATCGCAAACAGCGACACCGCCGACGCTCGCGCCTCCGGCACCACCTCGGTTGCCCACGACTGCACGAGGGGATGCATCAGCGCCCAGCCAATGCCAAGAATGAACGCACACGCCAAGACTGCAAGCAGCGGCTGACCAAAGGCGATGGCAAAGTACGCCGCCGCGTAGCCCGTCCCACCAACGCCCATCACCGTCGACATCCGCATTCGTCCCACAAGTAGCGGCACCTGCGACATGGCCAGCACCGCCAACCCGAACACCGCCACGACGGTGCCCGCCAGCGCGGCGCCAACGCCCGCTGTTTCCAGCGCAGCAGCGAGGTAGGTGAGAATCCCAAGCACCACAGCGCCCTCGCCGAACCCCAACCCGATCACCAGGATCGCCCACGGACGCTGTACCACCATCAGGATCTGCCGCACCGGTCCCCGGTGGAGTCCCTGCCGCGGAGGCTCTGGGAGCCGGCCGAGCACAACGGCCAGCCAGAGAGCCAGGAC
This sequence comes from Candidatus Dormiibacterota bacterium, assembly GCA_955652545.1. The sequence goes on along the minus strand of CATPCA010000169.1, from coordinate 5,029 downwards.
GGCCGGCACTGCGAACGCAATCCGCCAGGACGCGAACGACGCCGCAAAGCCTCCGCCAACGATCGCCACGGCCGTCCCCACCGCATTCGCTGCCACCAACTGGTTCAGTGGGCCATGACGGCGATGGAAGGGCATGCTGTCGCCGATATATACAAGGCTCCCGGGAGTGATCGCACCGAAGGCTATGCCGGCGAGTGCGCGCGCCAGCGTCAGCAGGAGCAGGTTGGGTGCCGCCGCCGACGCTAGCCCCGCCAGCACACCAAGCACCAGAGTGAATCTCATCGTGCGCACCCGGCCGAATCGATCGCTCACCGCTCCCCAACCAACCTGGCTAAGCCCATAGCAGAGGAAATACACGCTCGCAGCGGCACTCGTGCTTCCGAGCGACACACGCAGGTCGTGTGAGATAACCACCAGCATCGGCGCCACCGAGAAGCGATCCAGCGCGCTCACGAAAGTGGCCAGCAGCAATGGACGGACGTTGACCACGAGGGGGCGATCGCCCGCGCCGCCGTCGGTCGCTACGCCCGCTGTCATTGAGGCGAGTCGCGGCACAGCTGAGTATGCCGTCCCCTCAAGCCGGGGGCAGCCCCAGGTCGGCCTCGAACCTGCCGCCTTCGAGGCGCTGTTTGAGAGTGACCAGGAAATGCGCCGCAACCGCGCCGTCGATGAGGCGATGGTCGTAGGTCAACGCCAGGTACACCATCGAGCGGATAGCGATCCCCTCGGCCCCGCTCGCGGGATCGCTGACGACGACCGGCCGCCTGGTCACCGCACCCGTCGCCAGGATGGCCACCTGCGGCTGGTTGATGATCGGGGTGTCGAAGAGCGCACCGCGACTGCCTGTGTTGGACAGCGTGAATGTGCCGCCCAACAGCTCGTCGGCGGTGATGCTGCCGTCGCGCGTGCGAGCGGCGACGTCGGCGATGGCGCCGGCCAGCCCGGTGAGCGACAGCCGCCCGGCGTCACGGATGACGGGCGCGAGCAGACCGCGCTCGGTGTCGACAGCGATGGCCAGGTGGATGGCGTCGTGGTACATGACCGTGCCGGCGACCGTGTCGACAGACGCGTTGACCTCCGCATGCGATTCCAGCCCCTCCACCGCGGCCCTGGCGAAGAAGGGCAGGAAGGAGACCTTGGTGCCTGCGCGAGCGCGCAACTCCGTGATCTGGGTCACGTCGACCTCGACGACGCTGGTGAGCTGCGCCGACGTCCGCAGCGACGACACCATGCGTTCGGCGATCACCGCGCGAATCCGGCTGAGCGGCTCGGAGCGTGACCCGGCCGGCAGCGCGCTCGCACTGGCCTTCATGACAGAAGATGCGGCAGCCGGCACGGGTGGCCGCGGTGCGGGTGCCACGCGGGTCGCGGCAGCCGCGACGTCCTCGCGCAGGATCCGCCCGCCGGGGCCGGAAGCGGTGACGTCAGCGGCGGTCAGTCCCGCCTCCTTGAGCAGGCGCCTGATCAGCGGTGAGGGGCGGCGCTCGTCGGTGGCCGCTCCGGCCGGGGCGGCCGGCGTCGCGTCGTCTTTGGCGGTGGGGGCGGCCGCGGGGTCCGGATCGCGGCTGGGGGCGACCGCTCCATTGGTCGCGGCAGGAACGGGCGTCTCTCCGGAGTCCTGGCCGCCGACCTCCAGCCAGGCGAGGGGGGCGCCGACCGGCACGGTCTCGCCCTCGCGCACCAGGATCTCCACCAGCACTCCCGGCTGCACCGTCGGCACCTCGACGGACACCTTGTCGGTGGCGATCTCCAGAAGCGGTTCGTCGGCGGCCACGGAATCACCCTGGCCGCGCAGCCACCGGGTCACCGTCCCCTCGCTCACCGTCTCGCCGAGCTGGGGCATGGTGACCTGGACTCTCACCAGGCCACCGCGACGTATTTGGTCTCCAGGAACTCGAGCAGACCGTCGTGCCCGCCCTCGCGGCCCAGCCCGCTCTGCTTGACGCCGCCGAACGGGGCTGCGGGGTCGGAGACGATCGGCCTGTTGAGCCCGACCATGCCCGATTCGAGCGCTTCGCTGACGCGCAGGCCACGCCGGAGGTCGGTGGTGTAGACGTACGCCACCAGGCCGTACTCGGTGTCGTTGGCGAGGGACACAGCATCGTGCTCGGTGTCGAACACGACCAGCGGTGCGACGGGTCCGAAGATCTCCTCGCGCAGGATGGCCGCGCCCTTGGGCACGTCGACGAGCACAGTCGGCGCGTAGAAGTAGCCAGGACCATCCGGCGTCTCACCTCCGACGGCGATGCGCGCACCGTCACCCACCGCGCCGCCGACGAGCTCGGCGACCTTGTCGCGGCTGGCCTTGTTGACCAGGGGCCCGAGCTGGACCCCATCCTCGAGCCCGGGTCCCATCCGTAGCGCCCCCATGGCGGCGGCGAGCTTGCTCCCGAACTCGGCGGCGATGCCGCGCTGCACCAGGAAGCGGTTGGCCGCGGTGCACGCCTCGCCGCCGTTGCGCATCTTGGCTACCATGGCACCCGCCACCGCGGCCCCGAGGTCCGCGTCGTCGAATACCACGAACGGCGCGTTGCCGCCAAGCTCCATCGAACAGCTCACCACGCAGTCGGCGGCCTCGTGGAGCAGCCCGCGACCCACCTCGGTCGACCCGGTGAACGACAGCTTGCGCACCCGGGGGTCATGCAGCATCGCCGAGACGACGGGTCCCGACCTGCGTGAGGGCAGCACGTTGACCACCCCCGCGGGAACGCCGGCGTCCATCAGCAGTGCCCCCAGCGCCAGCGCCGTCAGCGGTGTGTCCGATGCGGGCTTGAGCACCACCGTGCAGCCCGCCGCCAGCGCCGGGCCGATCTTGCGCGTCGCCATCGCCGCGGGGAAGTTCCACGGTGTCACCAGGATGCTGACGCCAATCGGCTGGCGCAGCACGAGGATGCGGTTGGTGCCGGCTGGCGCGATGACCACCTCACCCGCGGCGCGCACCGCCTCCTCGGCGAACCAGCGGAAGAACTCAGCCGCATAGGTGACCTCGCCGCGCGCATCGGGAAGCGCTTTGCCGTTCTCTCTGACGATCAGCCGCGCCAGGTCCTCTGTCCGCTCGGTCATGAGCTCGAACGCACGGCGCAGCACCTCCGCGCGCTGCCGCGGAGGCGTCGCCGCCCAGCCCGGCAGGGCGTCGTGTGCGGCTGTGACTGCGGCGAGCCCATCCTCGACCGAGCCGTCGGCGACCTCGGCGATCCGTTCTCCGGTCGCGGGGTCGTCAACCATGAAGGTGCGTGCGTCGGACGCGTCCATCCAGCGGCCGCCGACGAGAAGCTGTGGTGGCGCCGCGAGCGCCTCGAGGCTCGACGTTGCTGTGCTCATGACTGCATGGCCCTCTCAATGGTGGCGGCGATGCGCTCGACAGAGGGGATCGCCATGTCCTCGAGCGCATCAGCGGATGGAAGCGGGATGTGCGGGGTGGTGATGCGCAGCGGCGGCCCGTCGAGGTCGTCGAAGCACTCCTCGGCGACGATCGACACCAGCTCGGCCCCCCAACCACACAGCCTCGGGTTCTCCTCGACGGTGAAGAACCGCCCGGTTGCGGAGGCCTCACGCAGGATGGTCTGCGTGTCGAGCGGCACCAGGCTGCGCACGTCGACGACCGTGGCGTCGATGCCCCGCTTGGCCAGCTGTTCCGCGGCGGCAAGCGCCTTGGGCACCATCGCGGCGAGCGCCACGATGGTCGCATCACCCCCATTGCGGAGCACCTTGGCCGAGCCCAGCGTGTCGAGCAGTTCGCCGTCGGGAACCTCGCCCTTGGTCGCGTACAGCCCCTTGTGCTCGAAGAACATCACCGGGTCCGGGTCGCGGACCGCGGCGGCGAAAAGGCCGATGACGTCGGCGGGGTTCGACGGCGCCACCACCTTGAGCCCGGGAACGGCCATGGCCCAGTTCTCGACGGATTGCGAGTGCTGCGCACCGAAGCGCAGCCCTCCGCCGTTGCCCGACCTGATCACCAGCGGGAAGCTCACCTGGCCGCCGCTCATGTAGGAGCTCTTGGCGATCTGGTTGGCGACCAGATCCCAGCACACAGCGAAGAAGTCGGCGAACATGATCTCTGCGATCGGTCGCAGCCCTGTCATCGCCGCCCCCATAGCGGCGCCGAGGATCGCCTGCTCCGAGATGGGGGTGTCGCGCACCCTTTCGGGGCCGAAGCGCTCGAGAAGACCGACAGTGGCCTTGAACACGCCGCCGGCCCCGGCGACGTCCTCGCCGAGGAAGACCACGTTGGGGTCCCGCTCCATCTCCTGCGTGATCGCCCGGGCGACCGCGTCGCGGTATGTCAGTTCCGCCATGACCAGCCCCCATCCGACCACACATTCTTCATGAGCATCTCCTCACCCGGTGGCGCCGATGCCTTGGCCTCGACAGTGGCGGTGTCGACGTCGCTGTCAGCGGTCTCCTCGACAGCATCGAGGTCCGCCTCGCTGACGCCGCGTGCCGCCAACCGCGCGCGATAGAGGACGATCGGATCGTAGGCGGCCCAGGCCGCGACCTCCTCGTCAGGGCGGTACTTGCCGGGATCCGCACGGGAATGACCCGTGGAACGATAGGTGCGCGCCTCGATAAGCGATGGACCGCCGCCGCTGCGGGCGCGCTCGAGGCACTCACGAGCGGTGAGGTACATGGCGTCCGCGTCGTTGCCGTCGACGAGGATGCTGTCGAGCCCGTACGCCGAGGCGCGATCGGCCGCCGGGTTGGCCACGGCGGTCACCTGCCCGATGGGCGTGTACTCCATGTAGAGGTTGTTCTCACACACGAACACCACCGGCAACTTCCACACCGCCGCCAGGTTGAGCGACTCGTGGAAGGCGCCGATGTTGGTGGTGCCGTCTCCGAAGAATGCCACCGCCACCCGCGGCTCGCCACGGTACTGCGCCGACCAGGCGGCGCCGAGAGCGATGGTCAGGTGAGCACCGACGATCGCGTAGGAGCCCATCACGCCGCGCTCGACGTCGGTGAGATGCATCGATCCGCCCTTGCCCGACAGCACACCGCAGCTGCGCCCCAGCAGCTCGCCCATCACCCC
>CATPCA010000168.1 GCA_955652545.1 Candidatus Dormiibacterota bacterium | reverse complement strand
CAACGTCACCGCGTGTCCCCGCTGCCGTGGCGAAGGACGCATCGTCGAGCAGCCGTGCCCGACGTGCCGCGGCCAGGGCCGGGTCGAGGAGCGGCAGACCCTCGACATCACCATCCCACCCGGCGTCGACGATGACGTGACGCTGCGCTATGCAGGGCAGGGTGAGGCGGGTCCGCGTGGCGGCAACCGCGGTGACCTGTACGTGGGCTTCCGCATCGCGCCGCACCCACACCTGGTGCGGCGTGGCCAGGACCTTCTCTACGAGCTCGCGGTGAGCATCCCACAGGCCGTGCTCGGGGACCGCATCACGGTGCCGACTGCGAACGGCGAGCACGAGGTCGATGTGCCCGCCGGGACGCAGCATGGCCGCGTGCTGAAGATCGCCGGGATGGGCGTTCCGCACGTCCGCAGCGGCCGTCGTGGTGACCAGCTCTGCATCGTCCACGTCGCCGTCCCGACGCATCTCAGCAGCGCCCAGCGCGACCTGTACGAGCAGCTCGGCGATCGCGGCGGCAAGCCGGCCGAGGTGAGGAAGGGATTCTTCGACACGATCAAGGACGCGCTCAGGGGCTGACTGCGCGGCCTAACCCGGCGGCCACCTCATCGGCCGTCCCCCGAGCAGGTGAAGGTGGAGATGGAGCACCGTCTGTCCGCCGTTGCGACCGACGTTGGTGACCAGGCGGAATCCGCTCTCGTCGATGTCCTCGCTGACGGCGATCTGCTGCGCGACGTGCAGGAGGTGGCACCAGAGGGGATCCTGCGCGGGGGTCAGCTCGGCAGCTGACCCGATGTGCTCGCGGGGGATCACCAGGATGTGCGTCGGCGCCTGCGGATTGGTGTCACGGAAGGCGATGACGTCGTCATCCTCGTAGACGCGGTCGGCGGTGACGTCCCCGCTGGCGATGGCACAGAAGATGCAGTCGTTCATGGGGCGAGCAGCCTAGCGTGGAGGGCATCACCCTCGACGGCGACCATCTCGACCGCCGACTCGCCGCCCGGCCGCGTCGCCGTGCAGGCTTCGCTCAGCACCCTCAGGTAGGTCGCGGTGACGCCGTGGGCTGTGTCGCCATCGAGGCGGTCCCACACCACTGCATCGCGGCGGCCCACAGCGCGGAGTCGGCGCGCGTGGCCGCTTGCGGCGGCCGCGCGTCGAACCTCGGCGCTTCGCCGGCGCGCGACGCCGTCCGCGACCGCGCCGTCGATCGCGGCAGCGGGCGTCCCCGGACGCGGCGAGTACCGGAATGCGTGCACCGCGAGCATCGCGGTTTCGCCGATGACGTCAATGGTGGCCGCATGATCGGAATCCGTCTCGCCCGGAAAGCCGACCATCACGTCGCTGGTGAACTCGGTGTCAGGGTCGAGCTGACGGAGCTGAGCGCACACGCGCAGGTACTGTGCTCGCCGGTACCCGCGGTGCATGGCCTTGAGAACTGTGTCGCTGCCGCTCTGCAACGGCATGTGCCAGTGCGAGCACAAGCGCGGGTGGGCGTTGAGGGCGATGAGCTCCTCGGTGACGTCGTTGGCGTTGACGCTGCTGAGCCGGACCCTGACACGGTCCCCTGCATCGACGAGCACCCTGGTGACCAGCTGGGCCAGGCTGGTGCCCAGCTCCCGCCCGTACGACCCGAGGTCGACGCCACACAGGACCACCTCGCCGTGGCCGTCGTCGGCCGCCGCGTGCACGCGGTCGAGCACCTCGCTGAGCGGCCGCGACCGCGACGCGCCGCGCGCCGACCACACCGAGCAGTACGTGCAGCGGTGGCTGCACCCATCCTGCACCTTGACGAACGCGCGGCTGCGCAGTGACACCGCCGTGGCCGGCTGCGTGCCTGCACGAGCTGCGGCGATGCGCAGGACATGCTCCGCGATTCCGTCCTTGTCGGCGTTGCTGAACACCGAGTCGACGCCGTCGGGGAGCCGTTGTTCGCCATCGACCGCGGGGCTCAGATACGTCGCCGGGTTGCCGTCGACGCTGCACCCGGTGAGGACGAGGTGGGCGTGCGGGTCCTCCCGGCGCAGCCGGCGCAGCCGCTGTCGCGTGGTCGCGTCCGCCTGCACGGTGACCGTGCACGAGTTGAGCACGCGGACGTCGGCGTGCTGGTCGTCAGGGACGACCTCGCACCCGGCCGCGGCAAGCCTGCCCGCCAGTTCAGCCATCTCCGCGTAGTTGACCTTGCAGCCGAGCGTGGTCAGCGCCACACGCAGCGGCCCGGTGGTGCTGCTCACGCCGTCGGCTCAGCCGCGACGGGCGCGTCGAGGTCACCGGCTCGAGCGAGCAGCAGGGCTGTGGCAACCGCCCCGGCGTAGCGTGTGCGCAGCACGCGCGCGCCGAGGTGGACAAGCTCCGCGCCGGCCGCGCGCAGCGCCTCGAGGTCGCCCTCGCCGAAGCCGCCTTCGGGGCCGATGCACAATGCCAGCTGGCGCGAGCTGTCGACGTCGAGGGCCGCCAGCGACGTCGCGCCGTCGAAGGTGCACGCGATCACGCGCGCACCCGCGGTGAGCGCTGCGAGGCCGCCGGCGAGGGAGGTGGGCGCATGCACGACCGGAATGATGCCGCGCCCGGACAGCTGCGCAGACTCGGTGGCAATGGCCTGCCAGCGGCGCAGCCGCTGCGCGACGCGATCGTCCGGCGGACGGCTGACGGTTCGCTCGGTCTGGACCGGACGGATCTCGACCGCGCCGGCCTCGACCAGCACGTCGATGCAGTCCTCCATGCGCTCGCGCGGCAACGCCTGGATGACGGTGACACGCAGCCGAGGCTCGCCGGTGGCCTCCCGGCTCCAGGTCAGTTCCCCCTCGACGAGCGCTGAGGTGACGGTGCGCAGGCGCACACCGTGCTCGCGGCCGCTGGCGTCGACAGCGACGATGGTGTCGCCGGGGCGCATGCGCAGCGATCGTGCGATGTGGTGGGCGAGCGCCCCGCCGACGGCCATGCCCGAGCCGGCGTCCACGGCACCGTCGATGAAGAAGCGTTCCGGCACGGGGCTAGCCTAGCCGCGCGGACAGGTCCAGAAACCAGCCGGTGAGCGGGTAGCATCACCGGCGGCATGACCGAGAGCTTCGTCCCCGCGCCCGACGGGGCTCTGCTGGCCGTCACCGTCGAAGGCGACGGTGCACCGCTGCTGCTCATCCCCGGCCTCGGCGCCACACGCGTCGTCTTCAGGCCGCTGATGCCGCTGCTGACCGCGCACCTCCGGGTCGCCGTGTACGACCAGCGCGGCATCGGCGCCTCGCAGGTCACGACCGGCCCATACACCACCGCCCAGCTCGCCGGCGATGCGGCCGCGGTGCTCGAGGCGCTGCTCGTCGATCGGGCCACCGTGTTGGGGGCGTCGTTCGGCGGCCTGGTCGCCCAGGAGGTGGCCGTCGGGTATCCGGACAGGATGGTGGCGCTGGTGCTCGCCGCCACCGGGCCCGGCGCTGCCCACCTCGCGGAGGAACCCGACCAGGCCGCGGTCGCGGCGCTGCTCGGCAAGGGCGCGCGCAGCCCGGAGGAGGCCTATCGCATCGCCTGCACAGTCCTCTACTCGCGAAGCTT
>CATPCA010000167.1 GCA_955652545.1 Candidatus Dormiibacterota bacterium | reverse complement strand
GCGCATCAGGTTGATCTCGTACCGCTCCGCGTAGCGCTCGCCGGGCGACACCGGATTGTCCGGATCATTCTCGGCGGGACCGACGTAGATGCAACCCACAGGACACGCCGCAGCGCACAGCTCACAGCCGATGCACTTCTCGAGACCGTTGTCGTAGCGGTGCAGGATGTGCCGGCCGCGGTGGCGTGGCGGAGTCGGCTTCTGCTCCTCGGGCCAGCGCACGGTGATGGGCTTGCGCGACATCACCGCCAGCGTGTGGGCGAGCCCCTTGGCGATCTCTTTCAGCATGAGCGGGCTCTCACGACGCGCGCACCGCCACGATGGTGCCGGTAATGATGATGTTGACCAGGCCCAGCGGCAGCAGCACCTTCCAGCCGAAGTTCATGAGCCGGTCATAGCGGAAGCGCGGCAACGTCCAGCGCAACCACATCATCACGAACAGCAGGGCCCCAACCTTGGCGAGGAACCAGCCGACGCCCACCAGGCCACCGAGCCAGTCGGAGTGGATGAACGGCAGCAGCGGCAGCCAGCCGCCGAGGAACACGAGGGTGGCGATCGAGCAGACGATGACCATGTTGATGTATTCGCCGAGGAAGTAGAAGCCGAAGCGCATCGACGCATACTCGGTGTGGTAGCCGGCCACCAGCTCGGTCTCCGCCTCGGGCAGGTCGAACGGCAGCCGGTTGGTCTCGGCGAGCGCGGCCGTGAAGTAGAGGATGAACCCCATCGGCTGCAGGACCACGAACCACACGTCGTGCTGCATCAGCACGATCTTCTCGAGGTCGAGCGAGCCGGCGAGGATCACCGCGCCGATGAGCGCAAACGCGACGGCCATCTCGTAGGAGATCAGCTGGGCCGAGGAGCGCAGGCCGCCGAGCAGCGAGTACTTGCTGTTGGCCGCATAGCCGCCGAGGAAGATCGAGTACACGCCGAGCGACGTGATGGCCACCACGAAGAGGAGGCTGACGTTGACGTGGATGAGGTCCCAGTGGAGCGGGTAGCCGCCGTTGCAGCCCTCGCCGAGGGGCTGGCCGCCCACGCAGGTCAACCCGCTGATCGGGATGGCGGCGAAGGCGAAGATCGCCGCTCCGCCGGCGAGCGCCGGGCCGACCAGGTACAGGAGCCGGTCGCGGCCACCGGGCGCGGCATTCTCCTTGAAGAGGAGCTTGACCGCGTCCGCGGCGGGCTGGAGCAGCCCCATCGGGCCGACGCGGTTGGGTCCGACGCGGAGCTGGATGCGGGCCGCCACCTTGCGTTCCGCCAAGGTCAGGTACGCCGCCGTGGTGGCCAGGAAGAGAAGGATCACCACCGACTTGACGAGGATGACCACGATCCCGTCGTTGCCGACGCGGCCAACGGTGAAGATGTCGGAGAAGGCGCCGATCATGCGACCCCTGCTGCCTCGAAGGTGGCCCGTCCCCCATTGCCGGCCAGCGCGTAGGCGGCGATCTCCGCAACCAGCTCCCGGTTGACGTGGAGCGGATCGCCGGGCCAGCCGGGCGCACCGAGCTCGGCGGCCAGGGCACTGAGGACCCGCGTCTCGGCGGGAGCCTGCGTCGCCGGGGGCAGGGCCGGGCGAATTCGCTGCACGCGCCCCTCGAGGTTCGTGACGGTGCCCGCCTTCTCGAAGTACGCGTGGCCGGGGATGAGAACGGTGGCGGCGCGGCTCAGTGGGCTGGGCCGGGTGTCGATGACGACCAGCGCCTCGACGCCGGCGACGGCCCTCTCGAGCAGCGGGGCGACGCTGTCGGCCCAGAGGCTGCCGCCCATCACCACCAGCGCCTTGATCCCGCCGGCCGCGGCGGCTTCCAGGATGGCGCGACCAGACATGCCCGGTGCGACGGTGGTGTAGCCGGGGCCGCGGTTGGGCAACGCGCCGACGTCCTTGGCGCCGCGGCCGTTGACGCCGCGGGTGACGGTGAGGCGCCGCACCTCGCCGCTGCCGGCCAGCTCGGCGCTCAGCCGGTCGGCATGCTCGCGGTTGGTCTCGTCGGCGATGACGCCGATGAGTCCGGCGGGCAGAGTTCCGACGTCCCGGCGGCTGGCATCGCCGGTGACACGGCGAACCGACACGCCTGCCTTGGTCGCCGCCTTGTACAGGCGCAGCGTCAGCACCGGTGCCTCGCGCTCCGGTTCGGTGCCAAGCACGACGACCGCCGCGCACTTCTCGATGTCGGCGATGCCCAGCGAGTGCTCCTTTGGGTCGATGTCGGCGAAGTCCTCGAGCTGGTGGTCGATGTGCGGCGTGCCCAACGCGCCGCGGGCGAGTCGCTGCAGCAGCCACAGCTCTTCGTTGGTGTTCTGCGCAGAGCCGATCACCCCGATGGCTTGCGGCCCGTGCTCGTCGCGCACCTTGCGCAGCCCCCTGGCCGCGGCTGCGATCGCCTCACTGACGGAGACGTCGCGGACCGCCCCGTCGTCCCGCACCACCGGCCGGCGCACCCGGTCGACGTCGTTCCAGCTCTCCGCGCTGTAGCGGCCGCGGTCGCACAGCCACATGTCCTCGACGAGCGGGTTGTCACGCGACGCGAACCGCTTCATCTCGAAATCACGGGTGTCGGCGTTGATGTTGCAGCCGTACGAGCACTCGGGGCAGACGCTCTTGGTGCGCTGCAGGTCCCACGGCCGCGCCTTGAACCGGTACTGCCGGTGGGTCAGGGCGCCGACCGGGCAGATCTCGGGAAGGTTGCCCTGGAACTCGGACGTCAGCTGGCTGCCGTTGAATGTGTTGATGGTGGTGTGGACGCCGCGCTCCACCAGCACCAGCTCCTTCTCGCCGGTGATCTCGTCGTAGTAACGAGTGCAGCGCCAGCAGAGGATGCACCGCTCCTGGTCCAGCTCGATCCTGTCGCTGAGCACCACCGCCTTGTTGGCGTGCACCTTGTCGGTGATCGGGAAGCGCGACGCCGGCGGACCGTAGCGGAAGGCGAAGTCCTGCAGGTCGCACTCACCGCCGCGGTCGCACACCGGGCAGTCGAGCGGGTGGTTGAGGAGCAGGAACTCGAGCATGCCCTCGCGCGTCTTGGCGACGTCGGCGCGGTCGGTGATCACCACCATTCCCTCGCTGACGTACGTCGCGCACGCCGGCTGCAGCTTGGGCATCTTCTCGACATGCACCAGGCACATCCGGCAGACGGCGACGGGCTCCATCTTGGGGTGCGAGCAGTAGATGGGGATGTGGATGCCAAGCATGTCGGACGCGTCGGTCAGCAGCGTGCCCTTGGCAACGCGGATCGACCGCCCGTCGATGGTGATGCCGACGAGTCCGTCGTCGGGCTGGGCCGGCGGCGACGTGTCGGCGGCCATCTACGCCGTCACCAGCTCTGCGGTCGCGGTCCGCACCGGGCACGAGCCCGCACCGCAGTGCGCCTCGAACTCGTCCTTGAATGCCTGGTATGCGGACATCACGAACCACGTCGCGGTGTCGCCGAGTGGGCAGAAGCACTTGCCGTTCATGTTGTCGCAGATGTCCGCGAGGGTGGTGAGCTCGTCACGCGTGAGCGTGCCGGCCTCGAGCCGGTGCATCAGGTCGGATTCGAAGTACGTGCCCTCGCGGCACGGCGCGCACTTGCCGCACGACTCGTGGTGGTAGAAGTCGACGAGCCGCATCGAGACGTTGACGAGGCAGGTGGTCTCGTCCATGAACACCATCGCACCGGCGCCGAGGGACGAGCCGGCCTTCGCCACCGCGTCCATGTCGAGCGGCAGGTCGAGGTGCTCGGGCAGCAGCACCTGCATCGAGCCGCCACCGGGCTGGAACGCCTTGAGAGAGCGGTCCTTCCAGACTCCCCCACACTCCTCCTCGAGCAGTTCGCGGATCGGCGTGCCCATCTCCATCTCATAGGTGCCGGGCCGGTTGATGTGGCCGCTGCAGCAGAACAGCCGGGTGCCGGTGCTCTTCTCGGTGCCCAGCGCCTTGAACCAGGCGCCGCCGCGCTGCACGATGTGGGGCAGGTTGGCGAGTGTCTCCACGTTGTTGACCACCGTCGGCTTGCCGTAGAGCCCCTTGACGGCCGGGAAGGGCGGCTTCAGACGCGGCTGGCCGCGAAGGCCCTCGAGTGAGTCGATGAGCGCCGTCTCCTCGCCGCAGATGTACGCGCCCGCTCCGCCGTGGACGATGACGTCGCAGCTGAATCCGCTGCCGAGGATGTCGTCGCCGATCAGGGCGGCGGCGCGTGCCTCGGCGACGCAGCGCTCGAGCAGAAGGCGCTGGTCGTGGTACTCGCCGCGGATGTAGATGAAGGCGGTGTTCACCTGCAGTGCGTAGGCGGCGATCAGCAGCCCCTCGATGAGCTGGTGGGGGTTCTCGTCGATCAGCAGCCGGTCCTTGAAGCAGCCCGGCTCCGACTCGTCGGCATTGCAGCAGAGGTAGCGTGGGAAGACGTCCTTGGGAAGGAATCCCCACTTGGTGCCGGTGGGGAAGCCCGCGCCGCCCCGGCCCCTCAGGCCGCTGGTCTTCACCTCGTCGGTGAGGCTCTCGGGCGTGTAGCGACGGAAGGCCTCGCGCAGCCCCTCGTAGCCGCCCTGGCGCCGGTAGACGGCGAGCGTCTGCAGGCCCTCGGTGCCGAAGTCCTGGGTGAGCAGCCTGTGTTCGGCCATGCCGCGCGATCCTACAGATCGCTCGGGTCGAGCCGCGGTCGCTTGCGGGGTGCGCTGCGACTGCCACGCGGCTGCCCGGTGCCCTTGGTTCGCGACCCCGGCATCTCGGTGTGCTCGGCGATCGGCTCTGGCTGCGCTGCCGGCGGCGCCGCCATACCGGTGTCGGCGGGGGGTCCCTCGGCCGTCGTTGTGGGCGGCGTGCGGTTCAGGACGGTTACCTTCTCCGGAGCCGTGGCCGTGTTGCCGGCGGTATCGGTGGCCGTCCAGGTGATCGTCGTCAGGCCAGCCGGATAAGGAGCGATGATCGCCTTCCCATCG
>CATPCA010000166.1 GCA_955652545.1 Candidatus Dormiibacterota bacterium | reverse complement strand
AGGCTCGCCTGGCCCAGTTCACCGAGACCGGACACCACATCACCAGCCTGTCCGAGGCCGAGCTGAGTCTCCCCTTCGCAGACCGCGTCATCAAGCCTGTCTTCGACAAGTTGGGCCGGATCATGTCGCGGCGCATGGAGGGTGGCCGGCTGCAGGCCATCCAAGAGCGGCTCAACCTTGCCGGGCGGCCGGGCGGCCTCACCGCCGGTGGTTTCGTCGCGCTGCAGCTCATGTCAACTGTCGTGGGCGCCGCGCTCGGCGTCGGCCTCGCCCTGCTGCTCAACCTGAGCGCGCCGCTGCTCTACCTCGCGCCGGTCGCCTTGTGCGTCGTCGGGTACCTCGCGCCGGCCTCGACGATCTCGCGACGCATCCGCAAGCGCCAGAAGGAGATCCTGCTGGCGCTGCCCAGCGCGCTCGACCTGCTGACCATCAGCGTGGAGGCCGGCCTTGCGTTCGACGCCGCGCTCACGCGGGTCACGGACAAATATCACAACGCGCTGGCCTCCGAGTTCACGCAGGTGCTCAACGAGGTGCGCCTCGGACGTCCCCGGCTGGAGGCGCTCGACGAGATGGGCCGGCGCAACAAGGTCGAGGAACTGAACAACTTCCTCCAGGCGATCATCCAGTCGGAGCAGCTCGGCGTCGGCATCGCCAACGTCCTGCGCATCCAGTCCGAGGAGATCCGCCGCAAGCGCCGTCAGCGCGCCGAGGAGGCGGGCCAGAAGGCGCCGATCAAGATGCTCATCCCGATGATCGGCTGCATCTTCCCGACCCTGTTCATCGTGCTGCTCGGCCCCGCCGTCATCCAGGTCGGCAAGCAGTTCCACTGACCGGCGTCAGCCGGCGAGTGGTGACGATCCCCCTCCCAGCTGGATGAGCACGCCGTCGAGCAGCCGCCGGCGGCGCGCCCGCCAGCGCTCGCGCAGCACCGAGTTGCCCGCCACCGCCGCCGGCACCGACCCTTCGTCGTCGAGCCGCGCTCGCAGCTGCGTCACCTCCCGGCGCAGAACCTCCATGCGCAGGCTCGCGATAATCTCCAGCGCCACCTCGACGCGCAGGTCATCGTCCGACAGCACCCACATCTGGAGGGCGTCGGCCACGCTGTCGAGCCCCTCCCCGCTGTCGGCAAGGGGTCGCGCGTAGCCGAGCAGCTCCTCGACCAGCGGATCGACGCGCTCCTCGAGCCGCCGTTCGAAGGTGGCGAGCACCGCGTCGTGGGCAGCCTGGTAGGCAAGCACCGAGGCGAGCTGCGGGGCATGGTGGGCCAGCCGGACGCGCTCGAGCTGGGTGAGCTCGATGTACCCGAGCCGCTCCGCCGCGATCGTGACCAGCCAGGGGCCGCCGTCGGAGCGGAAGAAGCACAGGTTGTCGGGAAGGGCTGGACGCCGCCAGGCGAACAGCCGATCGGCCGCAGTGAGCAGCACGGCGCTCGAGGCCTCGCCGAGCTGGAAGCGGAGGAGCGACCCACCCGGCCCGCGCAGCGGCGCGCCCGCGAGGTGGGGATGCAGCGATTCGACGACCTGACGGCCGCTCTCCGACATGTCCCCTGCACCGACGGTGAGCATGCCGGTGGCGCCCTCGGCGAGGGCGGCCTCGACCAGGTTGCGGTACTCGCGCCCCACCGGCTCGTCGATCAGCTCGTATGTGCGCCGCGCGGTAACGTCGGTGGCGGTCCGCGAGAAGGGGCGGCTTGACATTTGAGTTCCCGGCGTGAGGTTGACAGGCAGCATGCTACTTCCCCCGAGCGTCGCACATTCTGCCGATCCTGCCTTGGCAGAGCTGTGACAAGCGCGCGCAGGACGCAGACGCGTGGTAGCTTGCGGCCAGGATGATCGCAGCACAGGCCAGCACCACCCTGCAGCAGTTCAGCGCCGACGCCGTCCTGGTGGTGCTGATCATCATCAACGCCATCCTCGGCTGGCGCACCGGCACGCTGCGGCGCGTTGTCGCGTTCGCCGGGGTGTACGCAGGCGTGATGGCGGCGTACTACACCGGGAACTACTTTGCGTCGCTGGTGCACAAGGGCGACATCTTCGCCAACGCATGGTCGTTCGTGGTCGTCACCGCGGTCGTGGCGATCGTTTTCGAAATCATCGGCGGCGTCTTCTCCGAGCGGCTCGCTCTGCTGGCCACGTTCACCTTCGACCGGATTGCAGGCGCGCTCTTCGGTGCCGTGGTGGGCTTCTTCCAGGCGAGCGTCCTCTTCATGGTCGCGCTCGCTGTCGGCGCTGCGCCGTCCTCCCCGGCCAACACCATACCCTTCGCTCGCGACGTCCCGGCCAACGCGATCCGCAACGCGCCGCTGTCAGGCCAGGCGATTCGCGCCCAGCCGGTGCTCCACACCATCTTCGGGCCGGTCTTCTCCCAGGACCTCACCACCCACCTGGAGGAGAGCACCCAGCTGACCGCACCCTGACCTGCGACGTGGGGTCAGACGGCCACCGGGTTGTCCGAGGCGAAGAACGATTTCACCACCGAACCGAGGCCGACCAGGTTGAACGGCTTGGTGATGAGGTGGTTGGCGCCGGCCAGCCGCGCCCGTTCGACGTCCTCGTCGCCTGACAGAGCGCTGAACATGAGCACGGGGATGTCCGCGGTGCCGGGGTTGGCACGGATCTGCCGGCAGGCCTCGATGCCGTCCATGCCCGGCATCATGATGTCGAGGATGACCAGGTCGGGCCGCTGCTTGTCGACCTCAGCGAGCCCGTCCTCGCCGTTCGACGCCATGGCCACATCGTATCCCTCGATGCCGAGGTACATGGCGACGATGTGGAGCAGACGGGGGTCATCATCGACAACCAGGACACGTCGGCTCATCTGAGCGAGGCTCCTCCTGCAGCGGTGGGCCGGGTGGACCTCCCTGCGGTCGAGTATACGGGCGCTGAGCGCGGCGTCGAGAGCGTCGGGCGCGACCTGCGGGCGGCCTGTTCAGCAGTCACCAGACGAATGGGATCAGGCGGCGCGTGTGCCGCGCGTACTCGGTGTACTCCGGGTACGCCTCGGTCAGCAGCCGCTCCTCGAACCGCGACCGCAGCAGCTGGGTGGCGACGAAGGGAGCCAGGATCACCACCACCAGCGCCCCCGGATTGACCATCGCGAACGCCACCGCCGCGACGATCTCGGCCGCGTAGAGCGGGTGCCTGACCAGCCGGTACGGCCCACCGGTCACCAGTCGGCGCACCTCGGGGATGATGCTCAGACTGCGACGCAGGAAGAGCAGGCCGTAGACGGCGAGACTGAACGCGATCACCGAGACGGTCGTGGAGAGGCCGCCCACCCACGAGGGCGGCTGGTACAGCTGTGCCCCCGCGGGGAGGACGCCGACCACCAGGAGCATCACCGTGCCGGCGAGGCCGGCGACGCGCGGCAGGATCCGGCCGTCACGAGCCCGCGGCGCCGGCCTGCCGATGTAGATGAACACCGGGATCGCGCAGAAGAGCAGGTAGAGGGCCGCCGGCAATGGACTGCTCAGCACCGAGGCCACAGTGACCGGGTTGGGCAGGGAACGCACGTCACCGACGAGGCGCTGGAACTGCGCAAAACCGAGCAGCGCGAAGAATGTTGCCGGGACGACACGACCAAACACGATGAGCCGGATAGAGTCGGTCGACATGGTGCGCAGGCGCGGTGCAGCGACTTCGATGGTCATCACCGAGAGTCTAGGCCAGGAATGGGAAATCGCGTGTCCCGAATGTACGAGGCTTTGTTACGATCCCTTCGCAGAGTAACCATCCTGGTGGCACATCCTGGGGTCATAGTTTGGCTTGGCGCCGGGCACAAACCCGGGCCCGAGTCAATTCGCACACAATCCCAGGTAAAGGAGGTGAACACCGGAATGCTTAGCAATCTCTATCTCCGTCTCCGCGAGCTCATGGTTCGCAATCAGGAAGATGAGGAAGGCCAGGGTATGGTCGAGTACGCGCTCATCCTCGTCCTCATCGCTGT
>CATPCA010000165.1 GCA_955652545.1 Candidatus Dormiibacterota bacterium | reverse complement strand
GTGCTCGGCTTCGCCCGCGCCATGGGTGAGGCGCTGGCGGTCGCCCTGGTCATCGGCAACGTGGCTCGTATCCCCAGCCCCACCAGCGGGCTCAACTTCTTTCTCTATCCGACCATGACGATGACCACCACGATCACCGACGGCATCAGCAACCTCGGGGCCAATCCCAAGGCGGAGGCGGCGCGGTACATGCTCGCGCTGGTGCTCCTGCTGATCACCTTCGGCTGTGTCAGCGCCATCCGCTTCGCCCAGCGCCGCAGCGAGATGAGGACGTGAACCGGAGAGCGCGGCTGACCAACACAGTGGGTTTCGGCGCCGTCCGCATCCTGGCCATCACGTTCATCCTGCTGGTGGTCGTGGTGCTCGTGTTCACTGTCTTCCAGGGCAGGTCGGAGCTGGGCCGCGCGGCTTTCTTCACCAGCCCGCCGAGCACCGACAGGGTGGGCAGCGGTGCCGGCCCGCAGATCTTCAACACCTTCTACCTGCTGGTGAGCACCGTGATCCTGACCGTCCCAACCGGGCTGGCCGCGGGCATCTACTTCGCCGAGTACGCCGGGACTGGCAAGTTCGTCAACGCCGTGCGCCGCGCCACCGAGACGCTGGCGACGCTGCCGTCGATCGTCGTCGGCCTGTTCGGCTACGCACTCTTCGTCCAGGCGACGGGGAGCCACCCGTCGCGGTTGGCGGCGGCGCTTGCGCTGACCGTGATCGCGCTCCCGTACGCGGTGCGCATCAGCGAGGACGCCCTGCGATCGCTGCCGGCGACGCTGCGTGAATCGAGCCTGGCGCTGGGAGCCACACGCTGGCAGACCATCACACGGGTGCTGCTCCCGGCTGCGCTGCCGCAACTGGTCACGGGCGTGATCCTCATTGCCGGCCGGTGTTTCGGTGAGGCTGCGGCTGTGCTGTTCACCGGCACGGTTGGCACTCCGACGGACCACGCCAACTACAGCCTGAACCCATTCCTGCCGGGGGATACCCTCGCCGTCAACCTCTACGTGTTCCGAAGCCAGGTCGATCCCGCGCAGGTCACGGACGCGTCCACCTATGCTGACGGCGTGGCGGCGCTGCTGATCCTCCTGGTCCTGGTCTTCAACGTCGCCGCGCGCTACGCGGCCCGCCGGGCGGTTCGCCGCATCCAGGGGGCGATCTGACGTCCGCCGAGTTCCGCATCCACGTGGCTTCTGCTGCCGTGCCGGCTGAGTCGGGCGAGCCCCTGCCGCCGCCGATGGTGGAGACCAGGGGGCTCGACGCCTGGTACGGCGAGTTCCAGGCACTCCGCAAGGTCGACTTCTCGGCGGCCAAGGGCAGGGTGACCGCGATCATCGGGCCGAGCGGCTGCGGCAAGACAACCCTGCTCCGTGCGCTCAACCGGATGAACGATCTCGTCCCCGGCTATCGCACCAGCGGGGACATCGTCCTCGACGGCTCTCCGGCTCCAACCGACCCGGCCGGCGTGATCGGACTGCGACGGCACATGGGCATGCTCTTTCAGCGGCCCAACCCGTTCCCCATGTCGGTCTTCGACAACGTCGCCTACGGGCTGCGCCTGGAGCGCCGCTACAAGAAGGCGGAGCTCGCGGAGCCTGTTGAGCGCGCGCTGAACCGCGCTGGTCTCTGGGAGGAGGTCAAGGATCGCCTCGGCAGGTCGGGCCTAGGCCTCTCCGGCGGTCAGCAGCAGCGCCTCTGCCTGGCGCGCAGCCTGGCGGTCGAACCTGAGGTGATCCTCATGGACGAGCCCACGTCCGCGCTCGACCCCATCGCCACTCTCAAGGTGGAAGAGCTGATGCGCGAGTTCCGCGACGAGGTGACCATCATCATCGTCACCCACAACATGCAACAGGCGGCCAGGGTCAGCGACGTCACGGCCTTCATGATGATGGGCGTCGGCCGAGCCGGCGAGCTCGTCGAGAGCAACAGCACCTTCGAACTCTTCAACAGGCCGAAGGATCGCCGCACCGAGGATTACATCACGGGTCGATTTGGTTGATGGAGCCACTGGCGCACCCCCATCGTCCCTCGCTGGAGACTGAGCAGCGCCGCATCCGCGACCTCGTCCTGGAGATGGGTGAGATGGTCGATATCGCCATCCACCGCGCCACCCGCGCGCTGGTCGATCGCGACGTCGAACTTGCCGGCGCGGTCATCGCAGGTGACCACGTGGTCAACGCGCGCCAGGCCGAGGTGCACGAGCACTGCCTGTCGGTGATCCTCACCCAGGCCCCGGTGGCGCGCGACCTGCGCGAGATCCTCGGCTTCCTGCACATGTCCGACGAGCTCGAGCGCATGGGCGACCACTGCGTGAACATCGCGCGGATCGCGCGCAATCTGTCCGACCTGCCACCGCTCGGCGCACCTGTCGACCTGCCCATCCTGTCGCGCACCGTCGCCGAACAGGTCCGCGACATGCTCAATGCGCTGGTCGCACGGGACGTCGACCGCGCTCGCGAGATCGCCGCCCGTGATGACCGAGTCGACCGCATCTACCACCGCATGGTCGACGACATCCTCCAGCTCATGGTCGGCGACAGCCGCAACGTGTACCCGGGGACCCAGATGATCCTGGTGTCGATGAACCTCGAGCGGATCGCCGACCGGGTCACCAACCTTGCCGAGGATCTCGTCTTCCTCGAGACTGGCGCGGTCGAGGAGCTCGGCTGATGGCGGTGGCGCGCGGTCCCAAGCGCATCCTCGTCGTGGAGGACGAGGAGAACATCAGCCAGACGCTGCGCTACAACCTGACTCGCGAGGGGTACGAGGTCAGCGAGGCGTCGACAGGCACACAGGCGTTGGAGCTCGCCCGCCAGCGCAATCCCGACCTCATCCTGCTCGACCTGATGCTTCCCGAGATGAGCGGGCTCGAGGTGTGCCGTGTGCTCCGCGCCGAGATGAGCACACCGATCCTCATGCTCACCGCCAAGGCAAGTGAGCTGGACAAGGTCGTGGGACTTCAGGTCGGCGCCGACGACTATGTCACCAAGCCCTTCTCCCTCAACGAATTGTTGGCCCGCGTCGCGGCCATGCTGCGCCGCGCCGAGCTTGCCGGCGGCCAGCAACACCGGCCAGGCGAGATCGAGGACTTCGGTGGATTCCGGCTCGACCGCGCCGCGCGCACCGTCCGCATCGGCGCCACCGATGTGCACCTCTCGCCGAAGGAGTTCGACCTTCTCTCACTGTTGATGGCCAACGCCGGGCGGGTTCTCTCGCGTTCGACGATCATCCACCGGGTCTGGGGCAGCAAGTTCTTTGGCGACCACAAGACGGTGGACGTGCACATCCGCTGGCTGCGCGAGAAATTCGAGCCCTTCGACACGCTGCCGTTCCGGATCACCACGGTGTTCGGCGTCGGCTACCGCCTCGACAGACTTGATGCGGCGATCCCGGCCTCGACTCTGAACGGGACCCCAACCTCGGCTTAACCGGAAGGCGCCTACCCTGACATCGTGGTCAGGTCCTCCGCCGACACCAGGCGCCAGCCGGCTGCGGCTCGGGACGTGGCGGTACCCGCCCGCGACCTCCTCCTTCGAGACACTCAACTGGTCGGCCACGCCGGCCTCGCCATCCAGCGGCCTGGCGGGTCGCCCACGCGGCGTCACCTCGACGAGGCACTGGCTCTCGGGGTCGACCGCATCGAGATCGACGTGTGCAGCAGCGCCGACGGCCACCTCGTGGTGCGCCACGACAGCGTCCTTCCCGACGGCCGTTTCGTGGCTGACGTCGACCTCGCCGGCCTTCGCGATCACGACCCGGAGCTGCTCACCCTCGACGACGTCTGGGAGCAGCTCGGTGACCGAATTCCGATCCTCCTCGACCTCAAGATGGCACACGCCGTCCACGCTCTCGGCGCGTGGTTCCGCGGCCGCCGCGACCTCGACCAGTTCGCGCTCTGCACGGAGAACCTTTCCTGGCTGCTCCACCTACGCTTCGCCGCGGCGCGGGTGGCAAGGTGGCCGTCGTTCCCCGACATCGGCGATCACTCGGCCCACCACGTGCAGCGTGTCCTTGCCGGGCTGTGGCGGAGCCATGCCAGCCTCGGCGGCCTGCGTCGCGGCGTGTCAGACGTCCATCACATGGCGCGACACCTGCGCCACCGGCCCCAGGAGAGCCTCGCCCGGCTGGCCGGGCTGCCCTGGCGAGCGCGGCTGCCGTTCGACCTCGCCGTGGTCTGCCGCGACCTTCGGGCCGAGGGCATTTGCGTGCAGAAGTGGCTGATCTCAGGACTGCTCGTCGATGAGGCGCACCGCGCCGGGCTCCACGTCAACGCCTGGACGATCAACGACCCCGCTGTCGCCCAGACCGTCGCCGGCGCCGGCGTCGACTCGATAACCACCGACCGGGTCGCGGCGCTCCGGCTGGCGCTCGGCATGGGCCGGCCGCCGCGGCTGCCGGCCGCCGGTGGGACCCCAAGACTCAGGGTGGCGGGGCGTAGCGCGCCGAGCTGACCACATCCCCGGTGAGCTCGAGCGTCCAGGTCGACCCCTTCTCGGCGCGGAGCGATGGCAGCGTGAGGCCGGAGCTGATCAGCAGGCCGAGAAGGTCGGCGAGGATGTCGCCATGCGTGCAGGCCACCACCGGATCCCGCCGTTCGGCGCGCAACCGCGCCAGCATCAGCGCCGCGCCGCCCCCTTCGTACAGCTCCTCGAGCGTGACGATCGGCAGCCGATGGGCGCGGGCCAGTGGCAGCACGGTGCCGAGGCAGCGGAGCGACGGGCTCGAGTAGACCGCCTCGATCTTGTCGCCGAACTGACCGGCCAGCCGCACCGCTTGGCCGCAACCGCGCTCCGACAGCGGACGCAGGTCGTCGTCGACCGACCAGGCCTCGCGGTCGCCTGCGTGGGCATGGCGGACGACATGGATCAGCCGCGCAGCCATCGCCAGTCCTTCTTCAGCGACGCGGCCTCCCAGGCCTTGCGCCAGCGCTGCGACGCGCCGTGCACCTTCCTCACCTCCAGTGCGGCGAGCTGCCCCGCAGCGAATGCGACGCTCGCCGTGGCGTCGGCCTGTCGGCGCAGCCACTCGCTGGTGACCACGGCGTCGTGCTGTTCGCCGAGCACAGTCTGGAGGACGGCCACCCTGGCTGCCGAGGCGGCCGCGGCGTCGCCGGCGATGGGCACGCTCGCGTCGGCGGCATATCGCACCCGTTTGGCGAGGATCCGCACACGGTGGAGCTGCTCGTCGGTGGGTGTCTCGCCCATGCTCGCAACGTAGGCGCGCAGCCGGCGCCATCGCTTCGCCGCCAGGGTCGTCACCGAGGGAACCTCGC
>CATPCA010000164.1 GCA_955652545.1 Candidatus Dormiibacterota bacterium | reverse complement strand
CTCCTTCATCGGTTCCCATGAGTACATGGCCATGGAAGCTCTCTACGAACTGCACGAGGCCGGTGAGTACGACACGCTGATCATCGACACGCCGCCGTCACGCAACGCGCTCGATTTCCTCGAAGCGCCCAACCGGCTCTCGGACTTCGTCGGCGCACGGCTGCTCAGCTGGCTGTCGGGACCATCGCGTTTCGGGTTCAGAGCGGTCAACCTCGCCGCCGGACCATTCCTGCGCATGGCCGACCGACTGCTCGGGGCTGACGTGCTCACCGAGGTCGCCGAGTTCGTCACCGACCTGCAGAAGATCTACTCCGGCGTGCAGCAGCGTGCCCGAGATGTCTACAAGCTGCTGCGCAGCTCGCGGGTCGGCTTCGTCGTCGTCACCACCCTCGAGCCCGCACCGTTCCACGAGGCCGAGTACTTCTGCGCCCGGCTGCGCGAGTACCGGATGCCGTTGCGCGGCGTCGTCGTCAACCGAGCCTGGCCTGACTCGCTGCGCGACCGCACCGGCCTGGCGACCGCCTCGGCGCTCTCCGCTGACCATCGGCTTCCCGGGTGGTTGAGTCAGCGGCTCGGTCACCGCGTGCCGCCGGAAGCGCTTCACGCGATCGGCGAGAGCTGGCTCGACCTGCATGCCATCGCCGAGCGCGACTTCCGCCAGCTCGGCCGGCTGGAGCGGCTCGGGGACGTGGAGGCGGTGCGGATCCCTCTTTTCAGCGAGGACGCGTCGGAGCTGCAGGGCCTGGCGAGGATCGCAGCTCTTCTCTAGAGGGGCCGCGCTGTCGCGGCGGTGACGAGGTGACCGGTGCTCTCGAACGTCCGGGTCGGGGTGGGCATGGTGATCACCCTTGGATCGTCGCCGTCACACACCCGGGCAAGGGAGGTGACGAGCGTCGGATCCGATGTGCTCAACACGACCTGGTTGGTGGCTGAAAGATTCCAGAGGAATTGCAGAGCGGTCTCGCGCCGTTGCGGATCGGCGCTCAGCAGCGGCTCGTCGAGCAGCAGGGGCACCGGCTCGCCGCCGGCGCTCAGCACCTCGGCGAGCGCCAGCCGCAGCAACAATGACACCTGGTCACGCGTGCCATGCGAGAGCAGCTCGAGAGGCACGAGGTCGGGGCGATCGCGCCCGAGCAGCGACACGTCGAAATGCGCAGCGTCCACGTTGACGGCGCTGTACCGGCCCTCGGTGAGGAGGGCGAGGCGGTCTGCCACCGAGGTTGCCAGCCGCGGCGCCAGGTCGTGGTGGATGCTCTTGGTCGCCTGCTCGATCAGCTCTGCGGCGCGCCGCAGGGCGGCCAGCTGCTCGAGACCACGGTCGCGTGCGGCGGTGCACGCGGCGCGCTCGTCCTCGAGGTCGGCGAGGGCCGGGACGTTGCTGCGCATCTCGCCCAGTCGGGCGCGCAGCGCCGTTGCGGCGGTCGAGGCGGCCACCGCCGCCTGGCGGGCGTGCTCGGCTTCGGTCTCCAGGTCCTGGAGATCGGGCTGCGCGAGCGGCTGAGCCGCGGCGACATCCGCGGGGTCACCGCCGCGGCTGGCCAGACGGCTCTCCAACTCGGTGCGCAGCCGCGTCAGGGAGGTGACGTCACCGCTGAATGTGCCCCGTCGCTGCAGCTCGCGCAGCCTCCTCAGGGCCACCTCGTGCCTGCGCCGGCCCGCGCATGACTCCCGGAAGGCGAGGACATCGTCGGTCACGACGGACGACGGCTCGATCCCGGCCGCCACGAGCACACGACAGAGATGAGCCAGCGATGCGTCGGCGACGCGGCCGCGCTGGTCGGCTTCCGCGGTTACCCAGGCGAGGTCGCGTTCGCGGCGGACCAGGTCGGCGTCCTCGGCCAGCAGCTCGTCGCGGCGCCGGATGATGCCCGACGTGGCGCTGATGGCGTCGAGGATCGCCCGCACGGTGCCCTCCGCGCTGGAGCCCACGGCCGGGGAGCCCACGTCGTCCAGCCCGCAGCGCGCAGCAAGGGCCAGGGCTCGGGACGCCAGGTCGCGAAGCCTGCGATCCGCCTCGTCAGTCTCCGTCGCCAGGGTCTCGACGCGGAGTTCCTCGCGCTGCATCTCGGCGAAGAGGGCGCGCAGGCCCGGCAACCTGGCAGCGAGCCGCTCGAGGCCCTCGTCATCCACGGCCACACCGGGACACAACCTGCCGAGACGGCGGCGCGCGTGCTCGGCGTCGCCGGCGACG
The DNA here is from genome assembly GCA_955652545.1 of Candidatus Dormiibacterota bacterium. The sequence goes on along the minus strand of CATPCA010000164.1, from coordinate 2,479 downwards.
AGCCGGTCGACGGCGAGGATGACGAGCGCGGCGACCACCGTGATGCCGGCGGCGATCAGGGCGACCGGGCCGTGGTGGGACGCGCCTGCGACCGCGCCAACCACGGCGCCGGCGAGCAGGGCGACGGTGGCGCCGAACTTGGCCACGCGGCTCGTGCGGCCCCCGCGGGCTGTCGCCACCAGTTCGATCGCAGCCTCCACCCCGGCAGCGCTGGCGCCGGCGATCCCGGTGGCAGCGATCTCGCGGCGGAGCGCATCGCGCCGTCCCATCGCCGCTGCCAGCTCGTCGCCCCGGCGGCGCCCGGCGAGGGTCGCGGCCAGGGTTCGGTCGATCTCCACCGCCTCGGCCGCAGCCTCGCCATCGACGGTCGGCGTCCGCCCGAGCGCTCGCACCCCGGCGGCGATCTCGACCCGGCGCCTGCGCACGTCGGCCAGCGACGCCGCCGCGGCTTCTGCCCGGGCTCGGGCCTCATCGGCGCTGCGCCGCGTCTCCTGCACCTCGGCGGAGAGGAGGATGACCGGCTCCTCGGCGTCGAGCGGGAAGTTCGCCAGTTCCGCGGTCCCCTCGACCTCCGCGGCCACCTGGTTCAGTTCGGCGGCCATCGCCTCCGCGTCGGCACGCTGCGCTGCCATGGCGGCGAGACGACCCAGCAGCCAGCGGCGCTCGGCATCGAGACGGCGCTGGTCGGCGGCCTCCGCCTGTGCGTCCAGCGCGCGCAGCCGTTCCTCCTCGCTGGCGAGCACCCAGAGACGGCGCCGGGCATCGTCAACCTGCACGTCGAGCTGGCGCAGCCGGTTGATGGCGCGCCCCAGGGGACTCCCCGACCGCCGCTCGGAACCAACCCGGGTCACGGCGTCATTGATCGCAGCCAGGGCCTGTGCCGCGGTGGTCGCCTCACCGGAGTCAGCGAGGCGCTCGATCGCCTCCTGGACCTCTGTAGCCCGCGCTCCCGGTGTGTCGGCCGCGCCGAGCCGCAGACCGTCCTCGGCGACGCAGGCGCTGGCGCAGAACACCGCCTCGTCGATGCCCAGGTGGACGAGCCCGGGCGTCACCACGCGGCCGACGCGGACCTCGGCGGTCACATCGCCTCCGCCGATCTCCTGGACCTGGCAGGTGTGCTCTCGCTGCTCGAGCCTTCGCGCCACCCGCAGGCGGCGCCCGTCGTCGAGCGCATAGCTGAGGACGATCGAGTAGGCGGTGTCGGACCAGGGTGTCCAGCGCGCCCAATCGCTCCTGTCGGTGGCGCGCCCGGGGCCTCCCGCGTCAAGGCCGTAGAGGGCGGCGCGCAGCGCTCGCTGCATGGTCGACTTCCCGGATTCGTTCTCGCCCAGGATCACGGTCAGCCGCGGATGGAATTCGACCTCGACATCGCGGAGTCGTCCGAATCCGCCGATCTCGAACCGCTCGAGCCTCATCGAAGGCCGATCTCAGAGCCGCCGAGGGCCTGCAGCCCGTAGCGGAGGGCGTCCGTGAGGACATGCCGCTGTTCGGCGTCGGCGCCTGCCGACGCCGCGGCGACCGCGCGGGCGAAGGCACCGCGCACGGTGGCCTCGGTTCCGATGGCGTCGACACTCAGCGCTGGACTGGTGAGGTCGCGCACGCGCACTCCCGCGGCGCCGCAGGTGTCGCGCACGGTAGTTTCCACCGTGAAGGTATCAGCCGGAACCGCATGGTCGATCTCGCCGCGGAGGTCAACGCGGAGGATGACGTGATCGGGATCGAGACCGGCACAGGCCGCGACGGCTGCGGCAGCAGCGGCGTCGACCACGTCCGCGAGCCCGCGAGCCGCAGAGACATCGGCGATCGCCGTGCGAGCGTGCCAGCGATTGTCCTCGAGGGGCTCGTGGCTGATGGTTCCGTCGTCCGCCACCGTCACGATCACCGCGCCGCGCGGTTCGGACTCGTCGAAGGTCAGCGGCTCGGGAGAGCCCGGGTAGAGCAGCCCGGTGCTCATGTCGACCCGTCGCCGGTGGTAGTGGCCGCACAGTGCGGCAGCGAACCCCCGGCGGTGCACGTCGATAGCGCGGAAGGGGCCGTGGATCGACTTGCCCTCGGGGCGCAGGCCGAGCTCGGCTCCGTGGAACAGCGCCAAGTTGACGCCATCGTACCGGCCCACCGGCTCGGCGGCCAGAGGATCCCCCTGCCAACCCGGCTCGAGGTGGGCCAGCCCCCAGATCGTCAGCCCATCGGCGAGCGGGACAGGGCGCAGCTCGGCGGTGGAGAACAGGTGGACGTTGGCCGGCCACTCGGTGCGGCTGTAGATCGACCCGGTCAGAAGAGCGTCATGGTTGCCGGGCGCGAGCAGGACACGCATCGGCTGCCAGGAGGCGAAGGTTTCGACCAGGAAGGCGGCGGTCGCGGCGCCGGCGCGATCGTGCTCGTACAGGTCGCCGCCGATGGTGACGGCCGCACACTCCCGCTCCAAGGCCGTCTGGCCCGCCCGTCGCAGGGCTTCGCGCAGCCCGAGGCGACGGCGGAT
>CATPCA010000163.1 GCA_955652545.1 Candidatus Dormiibacterota bacterium | reverse complement strand
GACCTGCACCAGCAGGCGTTCCCGGGGGAGGACATCAGCGATCGCGCAGCGCCGGAGAGCGTCGCTCCCGCATTGCTGCGCCTGATCACCGGCGACCTGCCCAGCGGCCGCTACCGCGTCACCGACGTGAACCTCGAGGCGCCGCTGTGATCCTCGCGCAGCCGGCGACGCGGTCACGCAAGGCGCGGTTTGCCATCCCGGCCGGCGGAGAGGCAACAGCGCCGGCCGAGCGGCGTGGGCTTCGCCGCGACCATGTCCGCCTGCTGGTGGCGCGCCATGGCCGCATCGAGCACCGGCGCTTCGACGACATCGTGGAGCTGCTCGACCCCGGCGACCTGGTGGTGATCAACACCTCGGCGACCATCCCGGCCGCTGTTGACGGCCGGCTGGGCGACGGTCGGGCCGTGCCCGTGCACCTGTCGGCTGTTCTCGATGACGGCTCATGGATCGTGGAGGTGCGCCACCCCGGTGGACACGGCCCGGAGCCGGCCGCCAGACGGGGAACTGTCCTGGCGCTGCCCGCCGCGCTCTTCCTTCGCCTCGATGAGGCGTACCCCGACCCCTCGCTGCGGTCGTCGCGCCTGTGGCGGGCAACCCCGGGCGAACCGGTCGATGCGCATGAGTACCTGTCGCGACACGGGCGACCCATCGAGTACAGCCACCTCTCGGCCAGGTACCCGCTGCACGACCACCAGACCGTCTACGCGCGGCAACCGGGCAGCGCGGAGATGGTCAGCGCCGGCCGGCCGTTCACCGCGTCGCTGCTGGTCAGGCTGATGGCCGCGGGTGTGACCGTGGCCCCGGTGGTTCTGCACACCGGCGTCTCCAGCCCGGAGGCGGGCGAACCGCCGCAGCCCGAGCGTTTTGATGTCTCGGACGCGACTGCGCGACTGGTGATGAGCGCCCGCTGCTCCGGCAGCAGGATCGTCGCCGTGGGCACCTCCACGGTGCGCGCCCTCGAGAGCGCGGCGACCGGCAGCGGCGAGGTGCGCGCCGCCGGTGGCTGGACTGACCTCGTCCTTGGCCCGCAGCGGCGCGCGCGCCTCGTCAACGGCCTGGTCACCGGGCTCCATGAGCCCCAGGCAAGTCATCTCCACCTGCTCGACGCGGTTGCAGGCGATGCGCTCGTCGACGCCGCATATGACGCCGCTATCAGGGACGGTTACCTCTGGCACGAGTTCGGTGACTCGATGCTCTTCCTTCCCTGATTGTGGCCTTCCTCAGGAGAGGCGGTGCGCGCCATCGGCGGTGACCACCGGGAAGACACGTGGCGGCCGGTATCCCCGCCGGGCAAAGGCGTTCTCCACCGCTGTCGACACGGCGTCGGCTCGGTCGATGTGCACCAGAGCGATGGCGCATCCGCCGAACCCGCCACCGGTCATGCGCGCGCCGATGGCGCCCGCGCCCCGCGCCGCCTCGACGGCGACGTCGAGCTCGGCACACGACACCTCGTAGTCGTCGCGCAGCGAGGCATGACTGGCGTCGAACAACGGTCCGACGTCGGCGATGCGCCCCGCGCGCAGCAGCTCCGCCACCTCGACGACGCGGTGGTCCTCCGTGACCACGTGGCGAGCGCGTTGCTGCAGAACCCCGGTCAGCGTGCGCGCCACGGACTCTGCGGTGGCGTCGCGCAGAGTCTCCACCCCGAGCGCAGCGGCCGCCTGCGCGCACTCGTCGCGCCGCGAACGGTATCCCGGCCCGCTGTTGGCATGGCGAACGGCCGTGTCGATGACCAGCAGCGCGAGCGACGCATCGTGTGGCCGCCACGGCACCAGCTCATTTTCGAGCGTGCGGCAGTCGAGCAGCAGTGCGTGGCCGGCGCGGCCCAGCAGTACGGTGATCTGGTCCATCACTCCCGTGGGCGCGCCGGCTATCGCGTTCTCACCCGCCTGGCAGCACAGGGCCATATCCAGCATGCTCATCTGTTGTGCGGTCAGCTCGGTGAACGCGAGAGCTGTGGCCACCTCGAGCCCCGCACTCGATGCCAGGCCAGCGCCGAGCGGAATGTCGGAGTCGAAAAGCAGGTCGATGCCGCGCAGTGTGAGGCCTGCATGTCGCAGCGCCCACAGGGTGCCGAGCGGATACGACGTCCAGCCGGTACTGCGTCCGGGCTGAATGTCGCTCAGTGACACGCGCACCTCGCCGGGCAGCTGTAGCGAAACGACGCGAACAACGTCGTCATCGCGCAGGCGGGCGGCCACCACCGCCGAGCGATCGACAGCAACGGGCAGGACCATCCCACCGCTGTAGTCGGTGTGCTCGCCGATGAGGTTGACCCGGCCCGGGGCGGCCCACACACCATCCGGGTGGGCGGTTGCCAGCTGCCGGAATGCCGCCACGGCGTCCAATTCACGCGATCGACGGGCTCTCATCGCCACGAATTCTGCCGCTGAAGAGTTGGGCCGGGCGCGATGCGGCCGTATGTCATGCACCGTGCCGACGGCGCCCGCATCAGCGTGGATGATGGCGATCGGCGGAGATGCCACGTCGCTTTGGCGACAGCGGGAGATTGCCCTCCATCCGGCAGCGCGGCCCCTGGCGGGTCGCGCTGCTCCTCTCCCCTCCACCGCGTGACCCTGTCACAGAACGCCGATATCGGGCGCGCGGCCAACGGCCGTCGGTGGGATAATGGATGCGGCGCTGAGCAGCGCACGCACCGCGGCGAGAGGTTCCGAACGTTCGCCGGGCAGTGCGGCCAGGGACATCCGGGTGGAAGAGGATGGACAACGGAAACGGACGTCCGGCGTCGGACATGACGCGGAATCTGATGCTGGCTGTGCTGCCGGCAGCCGACCGCGAACGGCTGAGTGCCCGGCTCACCCCCACGTTCCTCGAGATCAAGAGGGTCCTCTTCGAACCGGGCAAGCCGATCGATTCCGTCTACTTCCCGCTCAACGGGGTGGTCTCGCTGGTGACGCCGCTGGAGGATGGCGCCATCGTCGAGGTGGCAACGGTCGGCAACGAGGGCGTCGTCGGAGTGCCCCTGGTGCTGGGGGGATCGCTGGCGGTTCGGGCGATCTCCCAGGTGTCCGGTTGGGTCCTCCGGATGGATGCCGCCACCTTCCTCAATGAGATGGCGCGCCCCGGACCGATGCGTGACCTCACCGACGACTACCTGCAGGCTCTGTTCGGCCAGATCTCCCAGGCGGCCGCCTGCAACCGCCTCCACACCAATGAGGAGCGCCTCAGCCGCTGGCTGCTGATGAGCCACGACCGCGTCGGCCTCGACGAATTCGCCATCACCCACGAGTTCCTCGGCCAGATGCTCGGAAGCCGGAGGGCAACGGTCACGCTGTCGGCGGGCATCCTCCAGGCGGCCGGCCTGATCAAGTACCACCGAGGCCAGGTGACCATCGTCGATCGGCACGGGCTGGAGCAGGTGGCCTGCGAATGCTACGGGGTGATCAAGAACGAGCTCGAGAGCGTGCTCGCCAAGGCGGCTCACCGCAACGGCAACGGCAACGGCAACGGCTCGCGGTAACCACTCGGCCGGTATCCGCGTTTGCGCAAGCAGTCAGATTTCCGGCTGGACGGGTTACAGTCGGCCCCATCCCCACGTCACCAACGCCGAGTAGATGCGCCTCCGCTATTACCTGATCCCCGCTTTCCTGATCGTCTGCGTTGCCAGTGGCGGCGCGGTGACCGCCCACGCGGCCGGTGACCGGCAGAGGACCTTCGCCGACGGCGCGGCGAGCCTGCGCGCGCAATGGGACCTGGACCAGGCGCAGGGCGTGCCCGCGTCCAGTCTCGCTCCACTCCGCGCCACCCTGTCAGCCCAGGCACCCAGCGCGGCCTGGTGGTCGCCCAACTGGCTCAACAACGATGGCCTCGCCCTGCTGAGCCATCTGCAGACGCAGACGCAGACAGCCTGGAACGCGGCGCTCGACGGTCGGCGGACTGAGGCGCAGGGGGTGATCGCCCAGTGGGCCACCTTCGCCACGCAGCAGCGGGATTGGGTCACAGGTGCCGCGGCCACCGCCGCCGGCGGTTGGACGACCCAGCTCGACGCCGCCACCACACCGGCCGCGGTGTCCGCTCTGGTCGCCTCCTGGCAGACATTCATCTCGCACCAGCGCACCGCGGTCACGGCAGCCCAGAAAGCCCGCGTCCAGCAGTTGCAACAGGAACTGCAGTCCGCGGGAGGCGTCCAGGCAGTGCTGGCCACCGCCCAACGGCTGGTCAGCATCGCCAACGCCGACAACCTCAACGCGGGCAACGTCGCCACCCTGGCCGCACAGCTCAACAACGAGGTCGCCACCAACGGAGACGCCAGCAAGACGGCCGGCCAGCTCCTGACCGCCATCAACGCGCTCCAGGCGCTGGTTGATCTCAACGACCAGATCGCCGGGCAGCTGCACCCCCTGCTTCTCACCATCGACCAGGCGCAGGCGGAGGGCACCCCCAACGCCGCCGCCCTCGCCGCCCAGAACGCCGGAATCGCCGGCCAGTTCCAGGGCGCCAGCAGCGCCGACCAGCTCAACGCAGTGGCCCAGACGATCTCGGGCGTCACCAGCCGCGTCAACGCGGAGCTGGCCGCCCACCAGTGTGGCCACCCGGTCGGCGGCGGCAAGGTGATCACCATGTCGCTGTCGCTCCAGGAGATGGTCTTCTACCAGG
>CATPCA010000162.1 GCA_955652545.1 Candidatus Dormiibacterota bacterium | reverse complement strand
CGTAGGTCCGCGCCAAAGGGCGAATCGAAGGCCCCTGGTGGTCGCTAGCCCGAGCGACGACCGTCGCTCAAGGTACATTCCCGGATGCTGGCCTGGTTCAAGGTCGCGTCTTACGAGAGACGTCTCGGCCCCGTTCAGGATGTGCCGGTGGCGTCGCCCTATCCGACGCCGTGAAGCGACGTGAACCGCGATGGGCGTGCCGGGACCGGACATGCCGCGATGCAAGCGACCGCGCCCCTCGTCCCCGTGGCGGGATGGAGCGTTTCGAGCATTGCTACGATCCTGCCCTGCATCTTGGTAGCGGGGATGACGCATGACTCAGCTCGATCGGGCGGCGGTGGCCTGGGGGGCACGTTCGCGTGACTGGGCGTATCTGGCGGAGAGCTGGCTTCGTCCCGCATACGACCGCGTGCTCGACCGCACGGCCGTCGGCGAGGGCACGCGGCTGGTCGACATCGCCTGCGGCTCGGGGATGGCGGCCATGGTGGCCGCGCAGCGAGGGGCACAGGTCAGCGGGCTCGACGCGGCTGAGCCGTTGCTGCGCATCGCGCGAGCACGCGTTCCCGAGGGCGACTTCCGCACTGGCGACATGAACGCGCTTCCCTTCGATGACGGCTCGTTCGACGTCGTCACGAGCTTCAACGGCATCTGGCACGGCTGGGACCAGGCGCTGAGCGAGGCGCGACGTGTGGCTCGCCCGGGGGCGTTTGTGGGGCTGACGTTCTGGGGCAGCCCCAAGCGCATGGGCCACTGGCCGTGGTTCGAGACGCTGGCAGCGTACTCGACGTCGCAAGACACGGACGCGCTCGCGGACAACTCGCTCATCGGGAAGCCGGGCGTCGCCGAGGAGATGTTCGCCTGCGCCGGCATCACCGTCGTGGAGCGAGGCACGGTGAGGTGCTGGCACGAGTTCCCCGACGTCGACACCGGCTGGCGTGCGCTGGCCGCCGCCGGCCCGTCTTGGCCTGCAGTCGACAGAGACGCCAACGGCTACCGCGCGGCCCTGACCGAAATGCTGACGCCGCTGATGGACGCCGACGTGGGCATCCGCCTCGGTTCAGAGATTGGCTACCTCATCGGTCGCACCTGACCTGGATCCGGATCAACGACAGCATCCAAGTAGACATTGGCGGACCCTGGCCTGCGCTAGTGGCCCGGCCGTTTGATCACGGCGGAGCAAGCGCCTCCAGTTCTTCTTTGGCCTGTTGGCGTAGAAGCGCCGGGGTTGTGACATCGTTCACCATCTGTCGGAGCAGCTGCTCCGCACGGCCGCGGTCCCGCCAAGCAAGCCCCCTAATGGCCGCGAAATGGACAGACGGGTCGCTGTCGGCGAGGCGGTCTTCAACCACTCCAATCGCCAACTCGTCGTTCCGCGACCCGAGGCCCCGCACTGCGTGATAGCGGAGAAGCCAGTCGGCCGAGGCGGCGAAAGGTTGTAGCCACTTGGTGGCACGACGCCCCGGGATCCCCGCGACGATAACCACCTCCATGACCGAAAGAACCGGTTGCGGCTCCAGAGCGTCCAGCGCATCGAAGAAACGATCTGGGAACTCACGCGCGAGACGGCTCAGCACAGATGACCAGGCGTCTATGGCCTCTCGCCCGGCAACCCTCGGAGCCGGGTTGAGCCGCGGTACATCGGCGTCGTGACCCCGGTACGAGAGCTCGAATACTCGACTAAAAGCCGCCGGCCCGAAATGCAGCAGCGCCTCCAGGTTCTCCTCAGAGCCAGAGTCCAGGTACGTCGATAGCGCCTGATCGAGGGCGGGGTCGCGTTGCTTATCCACTGCGGACACACATTGTCTTGGATCCCACGCGCGGCAACATCCTGCGGCGAATCGTCAAGGGTTGACTGGCGCATGCTGGCGTGCGGCAGGGCCGCGTTCCCAACCCCCACACCACGGCCGGGCTGCGGCATCCTCTGGGGGTGTCTTCCGAATCCGCGCCGCCCGACCTCATCGGTCCCCCCGAAGACACTATCGGTGCGGGAGATCCTTGGTCGGCGTGGCTGCTGTCCCGCCGCCAAGGCGGGCGTGATCTCCAGCCTGACCAGCGCGCCGAGCTGAAACGCTACTGCGACGGCGTCCTCGCCGGCGCAAACCTTCAACCAGGGGACGTGCTCCTCGACGTCGGATGCGGCGACGGGCTGATCGCGTTCGGGGCAAGCGAAGCGCTTGATCACACGGTGCGGCTTGTGTTCACCGACGTCTCTGCCGAACTGCTGGAACGGTGCGCGGAACGAGCAGCCCAGATGGAGATATCCGACAACTGTCGGTTCGTGCAGGCTCGCGCGGAGGATCTCGCCGGTATCGGCGATCGCAGTATCGACGCCGTCACCACCCGCTCCGTCCTGATCTACGTCACCCGAAAACGCGATGCCCTTGCAGAGTTCTTCCGCGTTCTCCGACCCGGTGGTCGGCTCTCGATATTCGAGCCGATCAACCGACGCTTGTTCCCTGAACCCGCCAACCTGATCTGGGGCTGGGATGTCTCGGCTGCCGCGGACCTTCGAGATCGGGTGGCGCTTGAATTCGGAGTCGACTCTCGTCCCGAATTGCAATCGATGATGAACTTCGATGAAAACGACCTTGTCGAATTGGCTCGGGACGTCGGATTCGATGCCGTCGAGCTGGTCTTGCACGTTGCAGACAAACGACCCCCCGAGCAGGACTGGGAATCCCTCCTGCATTCGTCGCCCAACCCACTGGCGCCGACCTTGCTCGAGGCTGTATCGGCCTCGCTGGATGCCACCCAAGCGATGCGGTTCTTGAATGCTCTCCGAGCCTCGGTGGAGGCCGGGATGGGTCGATACCGAACTGCCGGTGCCTACCTACGAGCCAGAAAGGACTGAAAGAGGGATCCAGCGGCTTCCAGGACCGCGGCTCGCCGTCCTCCAGCGGTAGAGCCCTCTATCCCCAAGACCGCCAAGTCAGGTGGAAACAGCCAGCGTTCGCCGAATGAGGCCATCACCCACTGCACGCGAATCGGCACTCCAGTCGCCTTCATCGCCTTGAAGCGTGCCCGGTGGGCGCGCGGTCTGTCAGAGCTACCACCTTCCACGGTTCGTTGCATCCAGTCCAACTTCCAGGGCTGGCCGACCAAGAGGTACTCGCGGAAGCGTGGATCGTCCGCCACAACCAAGTGGCCGGTGTGCGGGTCCAAACCGGCCCAGTGTCGAATCCGCGACCGCAACTCGCTCTCCTCGATCCCGCCTGATCGCCGCAGCCAGAACCAGAAATTCAGAGTCTCATCGAGATCCTCGCTCCACGTGAACGCCTGCGCTCGAGTACGCATGAGCCGGAGGGTAGATCATCTCCGTCGCGGCTCCCCTTGCCGCGTGACCTGGCGCACGCACGCGCACTAGCGCCTGGCGATCAGCAGGGACTGGTTGCCCACGCCAACCTGTCCGCCGATGTCGAAGATGACGCTGCTGGCCAGTCCGGCGCTTCCGGGACCGACCCGCGTGATTGCTTCAAGGCAGATCCAGTCACCTTCGGGCTCGCGGAAGAGGTGCACGCTGAGTTCGGTGTTGATGAAAAGGTGTGATGCCAGCGGGACGACCTGACTGATCCCGTTGCCCGAGTCTGCGGCGACCAGCACCCGGGTCAGCGGCGACGGCGTTTCGTCGTCGACCAGGGGAACCTTCATACGCATCCACACGAT
>CATPCA010000161.1 GCA_955652545.1 Candidatus Dormiibacterota bacterium | reverse complement strand
CATCTTCGTGACCGAGGAGTTCGCGCTGCAGCCCGACCCGCCGTTCACGGTCGATGCTCGCACGTCGTTCTACTTTCACCCAGAAGGCAACGGCATGCTCCTCGGCATGAGTGACCCGGCCGAGCCGTCGTCGTTCGACACGAACGTCGACTGGGGCTTCCTCGAGCATCTCGTCGAACATGCCACCCACCGTCTGCCCATCCTGGAGCGAGCGGCGATCAAGACCGGCTGGGCGGGCCTGTACGAGGTGTCACCGGACAACCAAGCCCTCGTCGGCGAATCCGAGTTGCACGGCCTCTGGCTTTGCTGTGGTTTCAGCGGTCATGGCTTCATGCAGGCGCCGGCGGTGGGGTTGCTGCTGGCGCAGGAGATCACCGGCAGCCAGCCGGACATCGACCTCTCGCCGTTCCGTCCCGACCGTTTCGCGCACGGGCAGAGCACGCCCGAGACCGCGATCATCTGAGCGGCACGCCGGCCGCGCAGATCAGGCGGGTCGGCGACGCGCGAAGTTGGCGGCGACGAAGCAGAGCACAGCAAGGGCGGCGGCGACGATCGCGTGCTTGTAATGACGAGCGACGTCGCTGGCCAGCAGGCCGGTGTCGGTTGTCGCATAGAAGATGGCAAGCGCCGCGAAGAGGACGCCGAGCAGAGCCAGCAGGGCAGCGACAGCAGGGCTTCTTGTGTTCATGGAGCTCCAGTCGAGTTCAAGTTCAGTGCAGGACGATCAGCCCGATGACCCCGAGGATCGCACAGTAGGCGGCGAATGGGTCGAGGCGGCCGATCTCGAAGTACTTGATGAGGAAGCGCGCGCTCGCATACGCGATCAGCCCGGCGAGGGCGGCTCCAACGGTGTAGAGCCCGAACGGGGCGCCGCTGCCGGGGAGCTGCGGCACCTCGAGGATCCCGGCGGCGAGGATGATCGGCGTCGCCAGCAGGAAGGCGAATCGCACCGCCTCACCATGGCGAAGCCCGGCGACCAGGCTGCCCGCCATGGTCACACCCGACCGCGAGATGCCCGGCAGCAGGGCGAAGACCTGGAAGAAGCCCACCAGACCCGCACGAGCGAAGCTCATCTGCTCGATGGTGCCGAACCGGTCTTCACGCTCTGCCTGACGCCCGGCCCCGCGTTTGCGCTCGTCTCTGCGGCGGAGCAGCTCCGCGCCGGCGAGGACGGCGCCGTTGACCACCAGGAAGATCGCCGCCAGCCGAGGATGCGAGAACAGCGACTTCAACGACTTCTCGAGAAGGAAGCCGATCACGCCGGCTGGGATGGTGCCGACCACCAGCAGCATCGCGAGGCGCTCTTCGGCGTTGTCGATTCGCCCGCGCACTGACGCGGTGACGAACCCGCGGACGATCCGCCACCACTGGTCCCAGTACAGCACCACCAGAGCGACACCGGTGCCGATGTGAAGGAACGCAAGGAATGGCACGAAGCTGGACGCGGACGTGTCGACACCGAGGTTGAAGAGAGCGGGAACGACCACGGCATGGCCGAGTGAGGACACCGGGAAGAGTTCGGTGGCGCCCTGGAGTATGGCGAGAAAGATGACGAGGCCGGTGCTCACGCCGCCCGAGCCTAGCAGCCGGTCACGCCTCCACGGCATCGCCCCCACCGCCGCGACAGCGATGATGAGCGCGTGGAGCAGGGCGAGGTCGAGCCGGCACAGCCCTTCTTAGCGGCGATGCCCGTCGCGACGGTGGCTGCGCCGATCCCGCCACTGCAGCGCTGGCCACCGCCGGCGCTGGCCGTCCGGGCGTTCCGTTGGTACTGGATCGCACAGTGGCCGACCCTGCTGGGCACATGGATGCAGGTGGTGGCGCTGGGCTTCCTGGTGTACGACCTCACCCACAGCAGCACCGCCGTCGCCGCTGTGGCTGCGGCCGACGGGTTGCCCGCTGTCTTCCTGTCACTTGGCGGGGGACTGCTCGCCGACAGGCTGCCGCGGCGGCGCATCCTGCTTTTCACTCAATCGGTTCTCGGCGTCAGCTCCGGTGTCCTCGCGGTGCTGGCGCTCACCGGGCACGCCGGCTTCTGGTCGATCATCGCGGTGGCGGTCGTCTATGGGTCGGCCGATGCGCTCGACCTGCCGACGCGCCAGGCGATGGTTGCCGACCTCGTCGACCGCGAGCTCATCGTCAACGCGGTGGCGCTCAGCTCGACGGCGATGAGCGCGACCCGGATCATCGGCCCGTCGCTTGCCGGCCTTCTCATCGCAACCGCCGGCCCGGGCGCGTGCTTCGCGGTGCTCTCCGCCGCCTACATCGCGCCGATGGCGGTGCTGCTCACGGTGATCCCCGACGTCAAGCCGCTGCCGCGGTCGGCGGGTGCGACCGTCATCGGGGAGCTGTTCGAGGGGGTACGCGCGGTGCGCCGCGACCCCCTGGTGCGCGGCATCGTCATCGTCTGCGCCGCGCTCGCGTTCCTTGGGGTGTCGTACATGCCGTACCTGCCAATCCTGGCCCGAACCCAGCTGCACGGGGGCCCCGCCGTCCTCGGGCTGCTGTACTCCATCGGCGGCATCGGCGGCGTCGTCGGCGGGATCGTCATCGCCACCATCGGCAACACGGCCGGGAGGCGGCGGCTGCTGATCGTCGGCGGGGCGGTGTACGCGGTGAGCCTCTTCGTCGTGGCCCACTCGGCGGTGCTACCGGTCACCCTGGTGGCACTGGTCGGCATCAGCTTCGCTTTCCTGGCGATGAACACCTCGATGACGACATTGCTGCAGACCGAGTCCGACCCCCGGCTGCGCGGCCGGCTGCTCGGCATCTACGCGATGCTGTTCGCCGGGCTGCAGCCGCTGGGAACGGTGCTGTACGCGGCCCTGAAGCCGGTTGTCGGCCTATTCAACGCCATCGGCGTCGGCGCCATCGTCGTTGGCGTGGTCGCCATCGCGGTCGGCATGTCGCCCAGCTTCCGCTCCGGTTTCACCGCGGGCCGCACCGCGCGGGGCCGGCCTCGCGGGGGTGCTGACTAGACTGGACCCTCGTGCGCCGCGCCATCGTCATCATGCTCGTCCTGCTGTGCAGTGCCTGCAGCAACGCATCGCCATCGCCCAGTGGCGGCAGCCAGGTGATCGCTCGGGTCGGTCCCACCGCCATCACCAACGACCTCTTCCAGGTCCGCCTGACCAGCGCGCTCACCTCCGTGGCGGTCGCCGGCGGTCCCACCAACAACCCGACGATGCGCAGCCAGGTCAGGGCATCCGTGTTGCGCAGCCTGATCATCGACACCATCATCGCCCAGGAGGCAGCCGCTTCCGGTGTCGGCGCCAGCGAAGCCGAGATCCAGGCACAGGTGCAGGCGGACATCTCGGCGGCCGGTGGCACCAACCAGTTGCAGACCCAGCTCGCCAGCCTCGGCGGATCGATGGCGCAGCTGCACGATGAGATCGCCTCGTCGCTCAACGAGCAGAGGCTCGAGGACGTGTTTGCCCGGCAGCGCGCCGTGGAGATCGAACAGAAGCTGGCCGCGGGCACCTCGTTCGCCACGCTGGCGACGCAGTACTCCGACGACAGCGCGACGGCGGCCAAGGGAGGCGAGCTCGGCGCCGTCCCGCGAACGCAGGTGCAGGGTGACGACCCGGTGTACGCGGGCCCGGTCCTGGCGCTGGCGCCACGGCACTACACGACCGCGCCCATCCGCGATGCGCAGGGTTACGACATCGTGCAGCTCGAGTCGTCCACGGCAACCGCACTGCGGCTGCGCCACATCGTGGTTAACGCGCCGCAGCCGTACACGGTCAAGGAGCGCCCCAACTGGTTCAGCGAGGCGATCTTCGAGTCGATCGCCCAGGACTGCAGCGCCGCTCAGATCCACGTCTACATCGGCGACGTCGGCGACGACCTCTGCGCGGCCGCAGCGTCGAGCCCGACGCCCAGCCCGGTGGCGCCGCCGACGCACACCCCGTGAGGGCGTTCCTGGCGCTCCCGGTGCTCCCGCCTGCGCTGGAGCAGATGGAATCGCTGTCCGAGCAGCTGAAGACCGCGGTTGACGGGGTCCGCTGGGCGCCGGTGCAGACGGTGCACATCACCCTGCATTTCTTCGGCAGCATCAGCGACGACAGGGTT
>CATPCA010000160.1 GCA_955652545.1 Candidatus Dormiibacterota bacterium | reverse complement strand
GGCATTGTCATTTCGAGACCCCGACAACATCGCACTCGAGTTCTTCGCACCTCGGGGCTAGGACGGGCGGAGTATCCGACTGCTATCCGACGCTGCACGGCCATCCCCTACCACCGGTTTCGGTGGGACACCTTTACGACGCTCGTGACCGCTGGAAGAAGAGCACCTCGCCCCACGCCAGTATCCGTCAATGTACCCAGAGCAACCCGAGGAGCCGTCAACAGCCACGACGAAGGGCTACCCGTATACGTCGGTGTTGCTGCCCCACTGGTCTATGTGGCCTCTGTGAGGGTCGCCGCTTGCTGCGCGTGGAGTGTGCCCTGCCATGAAGCGGAAAGACTCGCCTGTCCGCCTAATGCGCGAAGGCCAGCCATTCATGCACCGAGCCAACGGCGGCTGACCCCTCACCGACCGCGGTGGCAACGCGCTTCGTGGACCCGGACCTGACATCTCCCACCGCGAACAGCCCGGGGAGACTCGTCTCGAACGGCAGGGGCCGTCGGCCGAGTGCGTCCCATCGCCCGTCGAGATCCTCGTCGCCGATGGAGCGGTCCGTCAGCACGAAGCCGCGCTTGTCGAGCACGGCGCAGCCGGACAGCCACTCCGATGACGGTTCAGCGCCGATGAACGAGAACAGGCCGGCGCACTCCACTGTCGTCGTCTCGCCGGGTGTCGCGATCGTGATCGAGCGTAGTGTCGGGTCTCCGTCCAGGGCGACGATCCTAGCGTTCGCCCTGACGTGGATGCGCGGGTCGGCATCGATCCGATCGGTGAGGTACCGCGACATGCTCTTCGCCAGGTCGGTACCACGGATCACGATGGTTACGGGACAACCACCCCCTGCGAGGAACAGTGCTGCCTGGCCCGCCGAGTTGCCGCCACCGGCGACGACGACCGGAGCGATACCGCACGCGCGCGCCTCCGTCTCCGTGGCGGCATAGTACACGCCGTTGCCTTCGAACTCCTCGAGACGCGAGGCATCGAGACGCTTGTAGCGCGCACCGGTGGCCGCGATCACCGCGCGACCCGCCACCTCGGTCCCGTCCATCAGTCCGACGACGAGGTGTCCGGCCCTCTCTTGCAACGACGCGATGGTGACCGGACTGACGAGTGATGCGCCGAACTTCTGCGCCTGCACGTGGGCGCGCTGCGTGAGATCGCCGCCGGAGATCCCTAAGGGGAATCCGAGGTAATTCTCGATGCGCGAGCTGGTGCCAGCCTGGCCGCCGACGGCGATCATCTCCACAACCAGCGTCTGCAGCCCCTCCGATGCACCGTAGACAGACGCGGCCAGTCCGGCAGGCCCTCCGCCGACGACGATCAGGTCGAAGCGTCGCTCGGGAAGATTGCCGACGGACACGCCGAGGTAGTCGGCGAGACTGCCGGGTGTTGGGCGGCGCAGCACGGCTCCCGTGACGATAACCACAGGGAGATCCGCAGGCATGAGGCCTCGGGCTGCTAGGACTGCCTCCACAGCAGCGTCGCGCTCCGGGTCCAAAAATTCGTGCGGGATCCCACTCCGGCTGAGAAACTCGCGCAGCCGCATCGTCTCGGGCGAGAAGCGGGAGCCGATAACACGGATGCTGCTGCTGCCGGCGCCGCTGATTAGCCGCGCTCTGCGGGCGAGAAACGCGGCGAGAATCGAGTCGCCGAGTCGCGAATTAGTCGTCATGACCCGCCGAAGGTCCGCCCTCGGCACCGCGATCACGTCACCAGCCTCGACGACGCGAGCCGACGCGAACACTCGCTGCCCTGTGAGCATGTTGAGCTCGCCGAGGAACCTCCCGGGACCGTGCTGGGCGATGAGCTGCTCACCGCTGTCTGTCCGGAGGACGATCTCCACCTCCGCAGAGACGAGGACGTAGAAGTCGTACGCGGAATCACCCTCTCGGTACAAATAGTCGCCGGCCACTACCGACCGCCTGGCGCCGACTGCTTCGAACAGCGCGATGTCCGGGGCCTCGAGATTCGGGATTGCCTCGTCATCAGCCATGGGACAACTGATCGTATAGGGTGGCAGGAGTGAGTGCCTGGACGTCCCCGTTAGCCACACGTCTCACTTCGCCCCGGTGATCCCTCAGGCTCAGCGGCACGACACCGCCTCAGAAGGCGCCGCGAGGAGAGATAGCTCTCGCGCAGGCTAGCATCCCGGAATGTACCCAGAGCGCCGGCCTGGCATCGCCGGGGCGAGTCGGTGCCGCGAGGCTGCCCTGGCGTGGACAGCGGGGGCGACAAGGACGGCCTATCGGGGCTGCGTCGGCTGCTAACGTTCGCGGCGTGACCCGTCCAGGCGGTCCCGAGGAGCATGCGGCCATTGTCACGGGCGTCTCCCGCGGCCTTGGAGCCGCCCTCGCCTCCGAGCTGCTGGAGCGTGGTTTTATGGTGGTGGGCATTGGCCGGAGGAGTAACCCGGCTCTCACCGGACAGCGCTATGGCTTCGTGCGCTTCGACCTAGCCGACTCCGCGGACATCGACACCTTACTGGCTCCGACTCTGGAGGGCCTGAAAGAGCGCCGGCCTGCGTCGGTGTGTTTGCTGAACAATGCGGCAACCGTGGGATCGGTGGGCTTATTGGGGCGGCTTGCGGGGGACGAGATCACCTCCGCGCTGACGGTGAATTTGGCCGCGGCCGTGGTGCTCGCCAACCTGTTCTGCCGCATCTTTGCCGATGCGCAAATGAAGCGGCGGATCATCAACGTCTCCTCAGGTGCGGCGCAGACCGCGCTGCCGGGTGAGGCTGTGTACTGCGTGGCCAAGGCTGGCATCGAGATGCTGACCCGCGCACTCGCCGCTGAGCAGCAGGCGCCGAACTTCCGTGCCATCACGGTGCGCCCAGGCGTCATCGACACCGACATGCAGGCGCACTTGCGCTCGCAGCCCCCGGATGTCTTACCGATCGTCGAGCTTTTCAAAGGATTTCATAGCGAGGGGCGGCTGGTTGCGCCAGCGGTCGTGGCATCGAAAATCGTCACCCGGCTCGTTGTCGGTGATGTCGAGCATGGCCGCACCTACAGCTATCAGGAGCTTTGACGAGCCGTGTACTGAATGAGCCGCGAGGCGGCGCCAGGCGACGGGACCGTGCAACAGGCGAGTGTGGTCTCCCTTGGAGCTCCATTGAGCCCGAGGCCACCCCAGCCATTCGGGGGGCAACTCTAGCTTAGCCTCCTTAAGCGATCCACTCGCGGGATGTGCCCACGGCCTCGGAAATAAGTCGTCAGGACGCTACTTCACCCGGAATCCCTTGTGGGGGAAAGGAACACGCTGACGACTAGCCTTCCAAACCGTGTTTGTCCGAGCGGGAGTAGCTCAGTTGGTAGAGCGCGACCCTTCCAAGGTCGATGTCGCGAGTTCGAGCCTCGTCTCCCGCTGTCGGCCGAGAGCGTCGACTGCGTCCGATGCCTGCTCGCTGATTCAAGTGTGCCAGGCGAGGCTCTTTGAGATTCCTGGAGAGCTCCGCGCCGTTGCCCTACCAGCCTGAAGTGCCAGGGTCGCCTTTGAAGGGCCCGACCACCTTGGACGTGACCCATCCCCCATAGAAGTCGCCGGACTGGGGGACCACGGCCTCCCCGTCGAGCGTGATGTGATCGACACGAGAGGGGTAGAACGCCATATGGTCAGTGAGTGCCTCGAAGCCACTTGCTGGTTTTGGGTATGACCACGCGACCTCTCGATCGCTCCCTGCCACTGCCCAGTATGCTGCTTCGCCCTTCCACTCGCACCACGTGCGACGGGACGTTCGTTGCAGGACCACGTGGACGTCGGCAGGGTCGACGTAGTACACGGGCGGGTGGCTGGTTTCGAGCACACGCAGGCTGCGTGCAGTCTCCACCACCACCTGACCGTCGAGCCGGATGACGATGTGACTCGTCGGCCGCTCGAGGCGAGGGGGGCGGGGGTAGTCCCAGACAGACTCCTGCGCGGGGCTCGGCTCGATGCGCAGTAGTGGCGGCATCGCCGCGGACGAACCGGAAGCGAGGGGAACTGACGGGAAACCCTCGCGTGCTGACGGGACCGTTTCCATTCTCTAACCCCCTTACTGACGACATGCTCGGCCGAGCGCCATCGCGCAGCCGAGTGTGTGGTGAACAGTGATATTGTGCCATTTTAGCACTAATCTAGAATCGAGTGCCACCGATACGTGGGGAGGACTACGGTATGAGCAAGCACGTCGCGATCGTTGGGAGTCACATGTCGTCCGACCACTCAGGGCTCGACCAGCCACAGAACGCGCCTCCGCGGGGTGGCGCGATCCCCCGATTGTCAGGGCT
>CATPCA010000159.1 GCA_955652545.1 Candidatus Dormiibacterota bacterium | reverse complement strand
GCGCAGGCATCCTGCCGCGCCGTCCCGCAAGCGGGGCCGAAACTCGGGACTGCCCTTGCCGCACCGCAACGACGAGAGGGGCAGACGTCGTCGCGGAGGGAGCATCCGCAGCAGCGAGGAGACCGACTCGGCGCAGCCGAGGGGCTCCGAAGCGCCCGCGAGGACAGCGACCGGAGCGATGACGTCTGCCCCGCCTATCCGAAGATGCGGCGGACCTCCCCCAGCGCGGCGCCCAGCGCGTCGATCTCGTCGTGAGTGTTGTAGAGGTACACCGACGCGCGCGCCGTGGCGACGACGCCAAGGCGCTTCATCAGCGGCTGGCAGCAGTGATGGCCGGCGCGCACTGCGACGCCTTCCCGGTCGAGGATGGTGCCGACATCGTGCGCATGGACGCCGGTGACGTTGAAGCTGACGGCACCGCCGCGGGCGTCCACGCCGCGCGGGCCGTATACCTCGACGCCGTCCATCTCCTCGAGCAGCGAGAGCAGGTGCGAGGTGAGCTCCAACTCGTGCGCATGGACCCGGTCCATGCCCACGGCGTCGAGGTAATCGCAGGCGGCGGCCAGGCCGGCAGCGGCGCCGACATCGGGGGTCCCGGCCTCGAACTTGTGCGGCACGGTGCTCCACGATGATGTCTCGAGTGAGACGCGCAGGATCATGCTGCCCCCACCGAGAAACGGCGGCATGCGCTCGAGCAGTTCAGGCCGCGCCCAGAGCACGCCGGCGCCCATCGGCGCGCACATCTTGTGCCCGCTGAACGCGAAGAAGTCGCAGTCGAGGTGGCGCACCGACACCGGCATGTGCGGCACGCTCTGAGCCGCGTCGACACAGACAAGAACGCCGCGCGCGTGCGCCGCCTCGATGACCCGGCGCAGCGGAACCACGGTCCCGAGCACGTTCGACTGGTGGCTGAGGCTCACCAATTTCGTTGGCGGGGCAAGCATCTCATCGAGCGCGGAGAGGTCGAGGGTGCCGTCGTCGTTGACGTGGAGGAACGCGAGGTCGAGCCCGGCCCGCTGCGCAGCGAGCTGCCAGGGAACCAGGTTGCTGTGGTGCTCCATCTCGGTGAGCACGATGCGATCGCCCGGCGCGAGAAGCTCTCGCGCGTACGATGACGCAACCAGGTTGAGCGCCTCGGTGGTGTTGCGCAGGAAGACGATGCCTTCGGCGGGAGCATCGATGAATGCGGCGACGCGCTCACGCGCGCGCTCGAAGACATCGGTGGCCTCATTGCCGACGGTGTGCACGCCGCGGTGCACGTTGGCGTTGTGGAGGCTGTAATAGGCGTCGACCGCGTCTAGAACCTGCTGCGGCTTCTGCGATGTGGCGGCGGAGTCGAGGTACACCAGGGGATGGCCGTTGACGGTTCGCTGCAGCAGGGGAAAGTCGGACCTGATCGCGCCGACGTCGAGTGGGGCTGCGGCGATCTCGACCCCGCTCATGCCGCGTCCTCGCTCAGGGCGATGCGGATGACACCGTCGGAGACATCCACCGCGTGGGATCGCACAGGGACCACGGCCGGGAGGGACAGAGGGTCGCCGGTGGCGAGGTCGAACGCCGACCCGTGCAACGGGCATTCGATGACGCAGCGCGAGATGTCGAGGTCACCGTCGCTCAGCGACGCCTCGGCGTGGCTACAGGTGTCGTCGAGCGCATAGAACCGACCGTTGCAGTTGAAGATGGCGACCGGCACCTCGTCGATCTCGACTCGGGCGGCGTGGCCGGGAGGGATGTCCTCGATTCGCCCGACCTTGACCCAGGTGGCCACGCTCATGCTCTCACCGGGGCGACGCCCGCAACCTCGTCGCCCTCGAGCTCGTGGTCGAGAAGGCCACCGATCAGGCCGGCAACGCCGGGGTCGGGGCAGTGGACCAGCGCGTCGTCGAGGAAGCCGCGGACGATGAGCCGATCGGCGTCCTCCTCGGTCACGCCGCGCGCCATCAGGTAGAAGCGATGATCGTCGTCGATGTGGCCGGCGGTGGCGCCGTGGCCGCAGCGGACGTCGTTGGCGCGAATCTCCAGGCGCGGCACCGAGTCGGCGGTGGCGCCGTGGCTGAGGATGAGGTTGCGGTTCTGCACGTACGCGTCGGTCTGCTGCGCGATCCTGTCGACGTCGATGAGCCCGCTGTAGACGCTGCGAGCGCGGTCGCGCACCGCCACCTTGAGCTGGAGCCGGCTCGTCGTCTGCGGAGCGCGATGGGCCTGCAGAGACTGATGATCGAGGTGCTGGGCGGCGTCGCCGAAAGCCACGCCCGCGATCTCCGCCTCGGCGCCGGGGCCGTCGAGGAGCACCTCCCAGTACGCCTTCTGGAGCCGCGAGCCCAGCGTGGCGCCGAACATGCGCAGGCGCGCGTTCTGAGCGAGAACGGTGCGATGCAGGGCGATATGCCAGGTTGCCTCGCCCCACTGCTGGAGAACATGGTGGTCGAGGCGGGCGTCGCGGCCCACCATGGCGATGGTCAGCGCGTCGCTGAGCAGCTCGTCGGTGCCCACCGCGCTGAGGTAGTCGTCGACGAGCGTGAGAGAGGAGTTGTCCTCGAGGAGGACGACCGTTGCCGGGAACGTCGCGGAGTGGTCACCGGCGGCACTATGGGCGACCCAGATGGGCACCGACGCGTCGATTGAGCGCGGCACATAGATGAACACTCCGCCCTTCCACATCGCGTTCCAGAGCGCGATGAACGGCGACTCGGCGACGCCCACGGATGTCAGGGCGCGCTCGACCAATGCGGGATGGACGCGCACCGCGTCCTCCAGCGAGGTCACCACGATGCCGGCAGCCGCCAGCTGGTCGTTCTGCTCGATGTGCGTGCCCGGCGCGGCGTCGACCACCAGGGCCGCAGTCGGCGTCGCCCGGTCGCGCCGCTCACGAATCGCGGCGACCAGCGTGTCGTCGACGGGTTCGCCGTCATGGAACAGTGGCAGCTTGAGCTTGCCGATGTCTGTCCGGCGCCAGTCCTCGTCGCGCTGTGACGAGGGCATCGGCATCGCGGTGAAAGCGTCCCAGGCGGCCTGGCGGCGGTCGCGCAGCCACCCGGTCGACGACGCCATCCGTCCTTGGACAGCCTCCTCGAACGCCGGCGCGTCCGTGGCGACGCCTGTTGCGCCGTTGATCACCCGACCGACCCCTCCATCGAGAGTGCGAGCAGGCGGTTGAGCTCGACGGCGTATTCCATGGGCAGTTCCTTGACGAACGGCTCGAAGAACCCGTTGACGATCAGGGCCGTCGCCTCGTTCTCGTCGATGCCGCGCGAGGTGAGGTAGAAGATCTGGTCCTCGCCGACCTTGCTCACCGACGCCTCGTGGCCGATGGTCACATCCGGGCTCTCGACGTCCATGTACGGATAGGTGTCGCTCTGCGACTCCTCGTCAAGCAGCAGCGCGTCGCAACGCACATTGACCCGCACGTCGTGCGCCTTCGGGTACACCTTGATGTGGCCGCGGTACGAGGTGCGGCCGGTGCCCTTGCTGATCGAACGCGACACGATGTTGCTGGTGGTGTGGGCCGCCACATGGATGCACTTGGCTCCCGCGTCCTGGTGCTGACCGGGGCCGGCGAAGGCGGCCGAGAGCACCTCACCGTGCGCCCCCTCGCCCATCAGGTAGATGGCGGGGTACTTCATGGTCACCTTCGAGCCGAGGTTGCCGTCGACCCACTCGACAGTGGCCCGCTCGTGCGCGATGGCGCGCTTGGTGACCAGGTTGTAGACGTTGTCGGACCAGTTCTGGATCGTGGTGTAGCGGATCTTCGCGCCCTTGTGGGCGATCAGCTCGACCACCGCAGAGTGCAGTGAGTCGCTCGAGTAGTTCGGCGCCGTGCAGCCCTCGATGTAGTGGACCGAGGAGCCCTCCTCGGCGATGATCAGGGTGCGCTCGAACTGGCCCATGTTGT
>CATPCA010000158.1 GCA_955652545.1 Candidatus Dormiibacterota bacterium | reverse complement strand
TACCTGGGCCGCAAGAGCGGGCGCGGCTTCTACGAGTACGAGCCTGCTCGCTGACGCCTCAGGCCGGAGGGGGGCTGCCCGGCGCCGGGGTGGGTCGCTGCTGCTCGAGCACGTTGAGGCGCACCGAGTTCAGCAGCTCGCCCTCGTGCCAGAACTCGGCGGCATACTCGCCGGGCTCGCCAAGGGTCGGCTGGAGCACGCTGACCGTGGAGACGCTGACCTCGCCGGTGCCGGTCGGGGGCGGCCCCGCCGATTCGAAACGCATGGTCGCCGGCGGCAGCACCAGCTTGCCCAGCATGTCGACGAAACGCAGTTCGACGAGGTGGACCTGGCCGGCATCGGCGGTACCGAAGCGGAACCCGGCGACGACGGCGAAGCTGGCCATGCCCGGCAGCGACGGCAGAGCCAGCGCGCTGAAGCCGCCGCCGAGCGCGTAGAACTTGCCATCGGGGGGCACGGTCGCCGCGTCGGCGAAGAACGCGAAGCTCATCTCCATGGCATCGCGACTCTGACGGACAGCAGCGCTGCCGCGCAGCGGACGCGATCTCCGCGTCAGGCGTCACCATCGTCCGCGATGGATCTGTCCACCGGGCTGCGACCCCTGCATGTCTTCGTCTGCACCACCGTCGGTCGCCACCACTGCGGCGGCATGGGCAGCGAGCGCGTCCTGCTCCGCCTCCGCGACGAGCTCGAGCGCCGCGGCCTCACCCACGTTCGCACCACCAGGATGGGTTGCAACCAGCAGCACCACCAGGGGCCGATCCTGATCGTCTATCCCGACGGCGTGTGGTACGGGCACCTCACCGCCGACGACGTCGACGAGATCATCGACCAGCACCTCGTCGGGGGCCGGCCGGTCGACCACCTGCGCATCACCCCCGACGGCGAGTGGGCTTCGACCGCGCTCACGTAGTAGGGTGTTGGCCCACAGCCACCCAGCCAGAAGGAGTGCGACATGGGCTACGTCCGGGGATTCGTTCACGGCGGCGTCGCCGGTGTCGTCGTCGGCCTCTGCATCGCGCCGCAGCCGGGGACCAAGACGCGCCAGCAGCTGGCCGCCTTCGGTGCCGCCGCCCGCGACGGCTACCAGGTCGCCGAGCGGACCGTTCGCCGCGTCGCGCCATTCGCCGGCGCCGCCGCGGAGCTCGCCCGCCAGCAGGTGGCGAACGTCCGCCGTGACGACGACGACTCAGTCTCAGTCGAGGGCTCGGTGCGCATCCACAACGAGACCAACGGCCGGCATTGACCGCCGCCTTCAGCCTCTGAGCACTGATCGGGGCGCCGGCTCAGGATCTTCCACGGTGCCGACGGCGGCGAGCACACCGAGCACCCCGACGACGAGGTCGAGGATGTTGAGCGCCGTCGTGAAGTGGAACCCCGCGTAGCCCTTGGTCGCGCCCGCATCATCGCCGGCGAGGAAGCCGATCACGGCCAGGGCGAGGAGCAGCACGCCGACGCCGCCCACGAGAAGCCGGCCCACTCGCCGTGATGCGACAACGCCGGCCACGATGAACACGGCCAGCAGGGCAATGTCGAAAGCATCGCGCGCCCAGGTCAGGTGGAGGATGAGGCTGCCGATGTTGCCTCCACCGTTGCGAGCCGGTGGCCCGGCGTTGCCGGCGGCGAGCCCACCGACGCCGACGACCAGGAAGACGAACGCGCAGAGCTGAGCGTAGAGACGTGCCATGGCCCCGGAGTCTGCGCGATCGTCAGCGCAGTGCGCGCGGGCAGGAGCAGTTCAGGGGCTGAGGGCTGCGAGGGCGTCTGCCGCGCCGGCGGCGGGTGCATCCGGGAGGCGGTGCGCAGCGCGGGCGCTCTCGAGGCACTCGGGCGAGCAGTAGCGGCCGCGAACCTCCATCGCCTTGAAGGCGTCGTAGCCGCCCCCGCAATACGCGCACATCTTGACGCCGCGGATCTGCTGGCGACGGGGCATCGGGGGTCTCCTTGGGCGCGGAACGGTGCGCGGTGATGACAAAACGCTGGGAGGGCCCGATTGGTAACGGCCGCGTCCGCGAACCGGGGAGTCAGCGGGCGACGCGAAGAGCCAGGACGGTCACGTTGTCGGTTCCGCCGGCATCAAGCGCTGCCTCGGCTGCCCGTTCGACGACCGCGGTCAGCGGACCCGGGGTCTCGAGCAGCGTGGCGATGTGCCCGTCCTCGAGCGGCTCCCAGAAACCGTCGCTGCAGAGGGCCAGGACGTCCCCGCTGCGCAGCTCGACCGTGACCACCTGCGGCTCGATCGCGTCGCCCATCGCTGCCATGGTGATGATGTTGCGGCGCGGGTGACGGCGCTCGGAACCAGGGGCCAGAGCTCCGGACCGGACCTGTTCCCCCACCCAGGAGTGGTCGGTGGTCAGCACGGTGGCGACGCCATCGCGCACCAGGTAGGCGCGGCTGTCCCCGGCGTGGCCGATGACCGCGTGGCCATCGAGCACTGCGGCTACGGTGAGCGTCGTCCCCGGCTGGCCGCCCATGTCATCACGCAGCCTCGCCACCGCGGTGTTGCCCCTCTGCACAGCGACATCGGGACCGGGGGTCCCACCGTCGGCGGCCGCGAGGCTGGCGATGGCCGCGTCCGAGGCGGCGGCCGCGGCTTCACCGCCACCGGGCAGGCCGCCCATGCCGTCGGCGACGACCAAGCCGACGCCCGCGCCACCGCCCATGGGGGTGGCCGCGAAGGTGTCCTCGTTCTCCTCGCGCACTGGACCGATGTGGGTCGCGGCGGCCACCTCGATCCCGGCCGGCGCAGCGCTGGACAGGTCGACCACTGTCACCGGCGATCGGCTCACCGCCGTGCGCTTTCGCTCCGCTCCGGTTCCGCGGCGGCAGGCCGCCCCAGCAGCATCTCGACCACCTCGTCGGCGACGATCACCGGGTCCTTGCATTGCAGCGTGGTCATCCCGAGGTCGGCGGCGGCGTCGACGTTGCAGCGCAGGTCGTCGACGAACAGGCACTGTTCGGGGTGCAGCCCGAGCCGCTCACAGGTCAGCAAGTAGATCGCGGGGTCGGGTTTGCGCAGACCGACCTGTGAGGAATCGACGACGACGTCGAAGAGCTCGTCGACCGCGAACAGCGAGCGCCATACCGCCTCACCGCTGCGCGAGATGTTGGTGAGCAGTGCGGTGCGGTAGCCGGCACCCTTGACCTGGCGCACTGCGTCGATCATCGCGCCGCAGGCGGCGAGCCCACGGCCGAACACCACCCTCTGAGCGATCCGCGCGTCGACCGAGGCGTCCCCACCGTCGGCGACGTATCGCGCGGTCATGCGGTCGAAGAACTCGTCGTCGGAGATCGCGCCGGTCTCGAGCAGATGGAGATCGTGGGCCCCGGTGGGCAGGTGGTAGACGTCCTTGAACTCGTTGAGGAAGAAACGCAACAGATCGAGCTGAACGGGGTCATCGATCGACGCCCGATGCGCTGCGAGCGGCTCGGTCATGACCCCACCCAGGTCGAAGATCGCACCCTGCAGGGTGCGCTGAAACGGCTGGCCGGTCACGGCATCATTGTGCCGGATCAACGGCCACAGGCCGTCACGTGCTGCTGCGGATCCTCTGCAACCTGCGCAGCGTCTCCGCGAGGGCTCGGACCAGCTCCTCGGGACGGGCATCCTCGCTGAGAACCGACGCGCCCTCGGGCGGGGGCACGTTGGGGATCGGGTGATGCCCGGGGGCCGGCGGCGACACCGCTCCGGGGAACACCTCATCGGCGGGCCGCAGGCGTGCCCGGCGAAAGCGAGAGCCCGCGTCGGCCTGTGGACGGCGCAGGCGTTTCTCGAGCCGCACCGTGGCGTCCTCGCGGAAGACCGGTTCGAACGCGAATTGCTCAACCACCGCGAGGGCTATGTCGAGCAGCGCATCCCCGGAGGCCACGGTCACGTTGCGCAGACCGCCATACATCTCGGCATCCTCGGGCGACGCGACACCGACCACGAACCGGCCGTCAAGCCCCGGAAGCCACTGGGCCACCCCGGCCTCGTGCTGGAGGAGATGGACCGTGACGGTGTCCTGCGGGATGGCGTGTGCCCACCAGCGGTCGATCTTCGCCTGGCGATCGGCGTCGGCGAAGAAAGCCAGCCCGCGGACGGGCGGCACGGCGATGACGGTCAGGGATCCATCGGCTCGGCGGACGTCATCCAGCGCCGCAGCGAGGCGCTGCGCCTCCTCCACGTCCGGCAGCAGAACGGTCATCGAGTACCCGGCGACGTGGATCTGGGAGTTGTAGTTGATGGTGATCGAAATCCGTTTTCTGGGCGCGTTGACACCGTCGTGGACGCGCGTCCCTCCGCCCACACCCTGGAACCACGCACATCATAGCCAGTGCAGCGGACGCTGTCATTCTCGGTCGCGTCGATGGACTCATCTCGATGCTTCGGATCGACTGCGTCGATCGATGAGCGACGGATCGCGATCGGGGGCGATGTCGAGCCACCGGTGGTGGGCGCTGGTGATGACCAGCCTCGGCGCGCTGCTCGCCTCGCTGAACATGAGCACGCTGGTGATCGCTCAGCCGTCGTTTCTGCGCAGCCTGCACACGGGAGTCATCAGAAGTGGCCTGGGTGCTGCTGTCATTCCTGCTGGCCCAGGCGGCGGTGGTCCTGAGCGCCGGACGGCTCGGCATGGCCGAAAACCCTTGTAAACAGGTGGATTTGCGCTCTTCACCGCGGTGGCCGTGGCGGCCGTTTGGCGGACACCGCGCTGCTTCCGATCGCATTGCGTGTTCTCGCCGGCTGCGGCGGTGCGCCGATGCGCGCCAACACCTCCGCCATCGCCGCCGCATTCCCCGCCGCGAGCTCGGTCTCGGCATCCACGCGATGGTGATCGCGGTTGGCTCAGCCATCGGCTCTGTCCTCGGCGGCTGGCTGACATCGATCAGTTGGCAGTGGGTGTTCTGGTTCAGCGTGCCACTCGGTGTCGTCGGCACTGTGGCGTCGGTGATCGTTGTGCGTGACACGCTTCGCGGCGGCCGGCTGATCAGGAGCCGAGAACGGCCGATGTCAGGCAGACAGTCCGCGGCCTCCTCTCCGCCGCCGCGTCACCGCGCCGAGGAGCAGCAGCAGGACCCCGAGGGCCATCAGGAATCCGCCTTGCAGCGCATACCTCCAGAGATGTGCCCCGGTATCAGGAGTCTGCGGCGTGTTGACAACGGTGTTGTTCGCGGTGGCCGTGGCTGCCAGCACGTTGAAAGCGGCAAGGGCGGGCGCCGACGTCAACCCGGATGCGTCAGTGACCGTGTACTGGATGTCGAGCGTCCCGGAAAATCCCGCCGCCGGCGTGAAGGTCACGATGCACGTGGTGGCGTTGACCGTCACCGTACCTGCCGACGCCGGCGGAAGTGAGCTGGTCACCACAGCGCAAGTGAAGGGACCGGTGCCCGAGGGCAGCGGCAGCGCGATGACAACTGGACCTGAGGCCGCCGGCACCGTGGTGGAGATCGGCCAGGCCACCGGCATGACGTGTACCGTGGCGGTGGCCGGCAGGCTGGCGATGCCGTCCTGGCCGGTGGCGACGAAGGTGTATAGCACCGTGCCCGAGGCGCCCGGCGCGGGCGTGAACACCATTGCTCCCGTGGCCGAGTTTGTTTTCACTGTCCCCGATGGCGGAGCCGTCCCGATCGTCCACGTGAAAGGTCCGGAGCCAGTAGGCGTTGTCGGGTGCAGATGGGCGGCGATGTTTACCGTCGTCGTCGCGCTCACGTCCACGACCGCCGGCGTCACGCGGACCGTGACCTTCGCCGGCACCGCTGTTTGCGCGTAGGGGTCGGTGGCGGTGTACCACAGAGTGTCGACGCCCGACGTGTTGGGGTTGGGCGTGTAATGGATCACCCCCGCCGCCGAGATCGTCGCTGCGCCCCGCGTCGGAGCAGTCAAGATCACGTAGGTCAATGGCCCGGTCCCTGTTGCTGCCGTCGGCGTGATGTCCACAGTGACGTTGGCAGGGGTTGTCGCCAAGGCCGATGACACGGCGGGGCCGGCGGGCTTGGTCACCGTGAAGGTCACCGTCGCCGGCACGCTCGTCACACCACTGGCATCGGTGACGGTGTAATGGAAGGTCACGGTGCCGATGAAACAGACGACCGGCGCGAAAGTGATCTGACCCGTCGTGGGGTCTTCAACTGTCGTTCCCTGGGTGATTGGCGGCAGGGGCCCCACCAGGCTGTAGGTGAAGGGACCGGTGCCAACGGGCGCGCCCGGTGTGACGATCACTGAGTTCGGTCCGGTCGACGAGCCGGTGACCGGGCTGGCCGCGATGGGCAGAACGGTGACCGTCACCGTCGCGGGGATGGACGTCTGCGCGTACGCGTCGGTGGCGGTGTACTGCAGAGTGTCGACGCCCGACGTGTTGGGGTTGGGCGTGTAATGGATCAGGCCCGCCACGGAGATCGTCGCTGCGCCCCGCGTCGGAGCAGTCGAGATCACGTAGGTCAGAGGCGCCGTCCCCGTCGCTGCTGGCGGCGTGATGTCCAGGGCGGTGTTGGCAAAAGTTGTCGCCGACGTCGAGAACACCACCGGGGCCGACGGACTGCTCACGTCGAAGAACACCGTTCCCGGCGCACTCGTCAGGCCGGCAGCGTCGGTCACGGTGTACTGGAAGGTCACTCCCCCGCTGAAGCCTGGCCGCGGCTGGAAGGTGATCTGCCCGCTGGTGGGGTCTTCGCTCGCCATCCCAAAGGCCACGGGCGGGAGGCTCCCCACCACCAGCGTGTAGGTGAACGGGCCGGTGCCGGTTGGCGGCCCCGGCGTTGCGATCACCGGGTTCGGGCCGGTCGATGTGCCGAACACCGGGCTTGCCGCGATGGGGTAGACGCTGATCGTCACCACCGCGGGAGCACTTGTCGTGCCGTAGGGGTCTGTCGCCGTGTACGTGAAGGAATCAAGGCCTGAGTACGGCGCCGTGCTCGTGTAGGTCAGCTGGCCGCCCGCGCCGGCTGATGCCGTTCCCTGGGCTGGCGCGAACGAGATGCTGTACGTGAAGGGACCGACGCCCGAGCTCGTCGTGGCGGTCACGTTCACCGTCCCGCCGCTGGTCGTGCTGCCGGCAAGCGCGTCGGCGACCGGCGCGGACGGCTTGTTCACCGTGAAGGTCACTGTCACCGGCGCACTGGTCAGGCCGTTGCTATCGGTCACCGTGTACTGGAATGTCACCGTCCCGCTGAACCCGATCACCGGCGTGAAGGCGATCTGACCCGTGGTGGGGTCTTCGACCGTCGTGCCCTGGGCCGTCGGCGGCAGGCTCGCCGGGACGAGGCCGTAGCTGAAGGGACCGCTGCCGATCGGCGCGCCAGGCGTGGCGATCACCGGGTTCGGCCCTGTCGACGACCCGGTCACCGGGCCCGCTGCGATGGGGAGGACGGTGATGGTCACAACCGCCGGCGCACTCGTCGTCCCGTAGGGGTCGGTCGCCGTGTAGCGCAGCGTGTCGACGCCGGAGGTATTCGCGGTCGGCGTGTAGTGGATCACTCCCGCTGCGGAGATGGTCGCCGTGCCGCGCGTCGGGGGCGTGGAGATCGCGTAGGCCAGCGGCGCCGTTCCTGTCGCTGCCGGCGGTGTGATGTCCAGCGCCGTGTTGGCGCTGGTCGTGGCCGATGCCGGCGAGACGCCCGGGGTGGCTGGCTTGTTCACCGTGAATGTCACCGTTCCGGGTGCGCTGGTCACGCCGTATGCGTCGGTCACCGTGTACTGGAAGGTCACCGTGCCGCTGAAGCCGATCGCCGGTGTGAAGGTGATCTGACCCGTGGTGGAGTCTTCAACGGTCATTCCCTGTGCGGTCGGCGGGAGGCTCGCCGGCACCAGGGCGTAGGTGAAGGCACCGCTGCCAATCGGCGCGCCGGGCGCGGCGATGACCGGAGTCGGTCCTGTTGACGAACCGGTGACCGGGCTCGCGGCGATGGGGAGGACCGTGATGGTCACTGTCGCCGCGGCGGAGGTCTGTCCGTACGAATCGCTCGCGGTGTACTTCAGAGTGTCCACGCCCGAAGCGTTGAAGTTGGGCGTGTAGTGGATGACGCC
>CATPCA010000157.1 GCA_955652545.1 Candidatus Dormiibacterota bacterium | reverse complement strand
GTCGCGCGCCTCACGCCAGCGATCGTGGTAGCGGTACTGCTTGCGGCGCCGCGCGTCGCGGCCGGTCGCCTGGATATGACCATTGACCTGCGGGCAGAACCACACATCGGTCCACGCCGGAGGCACCGCGAGGTGGGCAATACGCTGCAGCTCCGCCGCCCGCCGTATGGCCCTGCCATCCGTGCCGAGGTAGCGAAACCCACCGCCGGGCTTGGCCTCGCGCCGGATTCCCGGGCCGGCGTCGGTGACGTACCGCAATCCCGCGGCGCGCGCCGAGGCAACGGGGTCGTTGTCGACGACGCGACGACGGCGGGACACCACGCGATGCTAGGTGGCCGGGACTGGCGGAGAGTGTCGCCGGCTATGCCTGGGCGTCGGGGAGATCGACGATGTCGTGAAGCCGGAAGGCGTCGACGGGCGTGAGCTGGTCGTAGGTACAGGTGAGAGGGTCGCGGTCCTCGCGCCAGCGCAGGAATCGCGCCGCGTGGCGGAAGCGCTGCCCCTGCAGGTGGTCGAAGGACACCTCACAGACCAGCGTCGGCGTCAACGCAACCCAGTCGGCGTCCTTCTCGCGCGTCCACCGGCTCGGCGCGCCGGGCGTGCGCCCGCCCCCGAAGCTCTCGCCCCCGTGCAGGGGCGCGAGGGTGGTGACCAGCTCGCGCTTCTCCTTGGCGGAGAATGAGGATGTGTGCCCGACGTGGTGGAACACGCCGTCGCCGTCGTAGAGGCCGAGCAGGAGCGAACCGACGACCTCGGTCTTCGCCTCCAGGCGATAGCCGCCGACCACGCAGTCCACCGTCCGCAGGTGTTTGATCTTCACCCAGCCCCGCTCGCCGGGCCGGTAGGTGCTGTCCTCCGGCTTGGCGATGAGGCCGTCGAGCCCGGCGCCCTCGTAGCGCGTGAACCAGTCGCGTGCCTCGTCGACGTCGGCGGTCTGCGGTGTCAAAGCCGTCCGCGAGTTGGGCGCGACCGCCCCGAGCAGCAGCTCCCGGCGCGTGACCAGCGGGCGGCCGCGGAGATCCTGGTCGGCCTCGGCGAGGAGGTCGAAGAGGATCACTGTTGCCGGCGTCTCCGCGGCCAGCTTCGCCACCCGCGACGCTGCGGGGTGGAGTCGCATCTGCAGCGCGTCGAAGTCAAGGCCGTGCGGGGTGGCGATGATGATCTCGCCGTCGACCACCGCCCGCTGCGGCACCGCGTCCCGCAGCGGGTCGAGGATCTCGGGGAAGAAGCGCTGCAGCGGCTGGCCTTTGCGGCTGCCCACGATGACGTCCTCGCCGTCCCGGAAGATGACCGCCCGGAAACCGTCCCACTTCGGTTCGTACCGCCAGCTCGACCCCACGGGGATCTCCTCCGCCGCCTTGGCCAGCATCGGCTCCAGCGGCGGTGAGAACGGCAGGGTCACCGTGTGGCGCGGGCGGTGGCCACCAGGCGGAGCAGGTTGTTGACGTCGCTGACCCCGCCGACCGACCGGGCGGCGTCCTCGAACGCATCGATGGCGTCGAGCCGCGCCACCTCGCCGCGCAGGGTGACGGTGCTCTTGTGCGCGGTGACGCCGACCTCGGCG
The DNA here is from genome assembly GCA_955652545.1 of Candidatus Dormiibacterota bacterium. Next base: position 5,085 of record CATPCA010000157.1, on the reverse strand, counting down.
GATTCGTCGCCGAACCGCTGATCCAGCTCGGCGCGGACGCCGTCGATGAGCTCCGCCTCGCGGCGGCTGGCCCTGACGCCGACGAGCGCCGCCACGTGCGCCGTCTGCCGCTTGGCGACCCCGGCCGCCGACTGCCGGCGATGCGCGCCGTGGCGGGGCAGAAGGAAGATCGCCGCCCCGATGCCGGCCACCGCCGCACCGATGGCCGCGGCGGCCCGCGTGACTCCTTTCATGTCGGACGCGAAGTGTAGGCGATGGTCGCCGGCGTCACCGGGGCGAGGTGGCGCGCCCAGGAGGATTTGAACCCCCGACCTTCTGATCCGTAGTCAGACGCTCTATCCGGGCTGAGCTATAGGCGCGCGGTTCCCTGATGAGGGAACGGCTTGCGAGTGTACACCTCCCTCGACACCCCAACTCACGTTCCGGCCCCATGCGCGGCTGCGCCGCGAGCTACCTGCGAGCCATGATGGAGGGACCCAATCAGGAAGCGCGGAGGTCGTGATCATGGCGGTGACGGGCAGTGTTGATGAGCGCCTGACTGCCGAGGACGTCGCGTTCCTGCGCGACCTCGGCAATCAGCTGCGCGTCGACGGCATCCGGGCCAGCACCAAAGCCGGTTCGGGGCACCCGACCTCGAGCATGTCGGCGAGCGACCTCCTCGCCGTGCTCATCGCCCGCCACCTCCACTACGACTGGCAGAACCCCGCGCTCGACAACAACGACCACCTCATCTTCTCGAAGGGCCACGCCTCTCCCCTCATCTATGCAGTGTTCAAGGCATGCGGCGCGATCGACGACGCCGAGCTGATGACCTATCGCACCCGCGGCTCGCGCCTGCAGGGGCATCCCACCCCCATCCTCCCGTGGGTGGACGTGGCCACCGGCTCTCTCGGGCAGGGGATGCCGATCGCTGTCGGGGTTGCCCTGGCGGCGCGAGCGGTTGACCGGCTCCCCTTCCACGTCTGGGCGCTCTGCGGCGACTCGGAGATGGCCGAGGGCTCGATATGGGAAGGGTTCGACAAGGCCGCTCACTACGGGCTCAGCAACTTCACCGCGATCGTCGACGTCAACCGGCTCGGCCAGCGCGGACCAACCGAGCTGGAGTGGAACCTCGCCGCCTACCAGAGCCGCGTCGAAGCGTTCGGCTGCCGCGCCCTGGTCATCGACGGCCACGACGTCGAACAGATCGACGACGCACTGGGACGAGCGCGTGCTGAGCGCGAACGACCCACAGTCGTGTTGGCCCGCACCATCAAGGGCAAGGGGTTCAGCGAGATCGAGGATAAGGACGGCTGGCATGGCAAAGCGCTGCCGCCCGACATGGCTGAGCGGGCCATCGCCGGGCTCGGCGGGATCCGCCAGCTGCGCGTCGACACGCCGCGCCCCGAGGCGGGTGACTCGGCTGTGCGCCGCGGCGGCACGGGGGTGACCATCTCGCTGCCGACCTACTCCAAGGACGACAAGGTGGCCACGCGCAAGGCATATGGCGACGCGCTGGTTGCGCTCGGGGCGCGCCCGGACGTGGTCGCGCTCGACGGTGAGGTGAGCAATTCGACGCACGCCGACGAGTTCAAGGGGGCGTACCCGGAGCGCTTCTTCGAGATGTACATCGCCGAGCAGCAACTGGTCGCGGCGGCGGTGGGCATGTCGGTGCGCCGGCTGGTGCCGTTCGCGTCAACGTTCGCCGCGTTCTTCAGCCGCGCGTACGACTTCGTGCGGATGGCCGGCGTGTCGGGCGCGAACATCCGGCTCTCCGGCTCGCACGCCGGCTGCGAGATCGGTGCCGACGGCCCCTCGCAGATGGCGCTCGAGGACCTGGCAAGTCTGCGCGCCATCCACACGTCCACCGTCCTCTATCCGAGCGACCCGGTGTCCGCCGCAAAGCTGGTCGCCCGCATGGCGCAGACAGACGGCATCGTCTACCTGCGCACCACCCGCGGGGCCTATCCCACGCTCTACGACAACGAGGAGAGCTTCGAGGTCGGTGGCTCGAAGGTGTTGCGACGCAGCGACGCGGATTCGGTGACCTTGATCGGCGCCGGCGTCACGGTTCATCACTGCCTCGATGCCGCCGCACGGCTCGCCGCCGAAGGCACCCGGTGTCGCGTCATCGACCTGTACTCAGTCAAGCCCGTCGACGTGGCAACGCTTCGCGAGGCGGTGCGCGACACGGGCGGCAACCTGCTCATCGTCGAGGACCACTACCCGGAGGGTGGCCTCGCCGCCGCGGTCCTCGAGGCGCTGGCCGGCGATGATGAGCGTCCCCGGCTCACCCACCTGGCGGTGCGCTCACTGCCGGGATCCGGCACGCCCGCCGAGCTCATGGCCGCAGCCGGAATCGACGCCGACGCCATCGTCGCGGCGGTGCGGGCCGGCGCCACGGCCGGGGCGCGCTGATGGCCGCGGCGAACCCGCTCCAGCAGCTTGCCGAACAGGGTCAGTCGGTCTGGCTCGATTTCATCAGCCGGGAGCTGCTGACCACTGGTGAGTTGCGCCGGATGATCGCCGAGGACAACGTCACCGGCATGACCAGCAACCCGACCATCTTCCAGAAGGCCATCGCCGAGGGCGAGGACTACGACGTCCAGATCCGCGAGCTGCTCGCGTCGGGGGTGGACGATCCCAACGACATCTTCCTGGAGCTTGCCGTCAGCGATATCCGTACCGCCGCCGACATGCTGCGGCCGATCCACGAGCGCACCAATGGCGCGGACGGCTTCGTCAGCCTCGAGGTGTCGCCCGACGCCGCCCACAGCACCGCACGCAGCATCGATCTTGCCCTGGAATACTGGAAGCGGGTCGACCGCCCCAACCTCATGGTCAAGATCCCGGCAACGCCGGAGGGTGTGCCGGCGATCAGGAACGCGCTGACGGCGGGTGTCAACATCAACGTCACACTCGTCTTCGCACTCTCCGCGTACGACGACGTCATCAACGCGTACCTCGACGCGCTCGGCGCGCGCCTCGCTGCGGGCGAGTCGCCCGACGCGCATTCGGTGGGGTCGTTCTTCGTCAGCCGCGTCGACACCGCGGTCGACAAGCTGCTCCAGGAGAAGCTCGCGGCCGACCCCGGCAACGCGGTCATCGAGGACCTGTTCGGCAAGGCGGCGATCGCCAATGCCAGACTGGCTTACGAGAAGTTCGAGAGCTACTTCCGCGGCGAGCCGTTCGCCAAGCTCGCCGCCGCGGGCGCGCACGTGCAACGTCCTCTGTGGGCGAGCACGAGCGCAAAGAACCCCAAGTACCGCGACGTGGTGTACGCCGAGGCGCTCATCGGCCCCGACACCGTCGACACCATGCCACCGGCGACCATCGAGGCATTCCGCGACCACGGCGTTGTCGCTGGGGCGACGGTCAAGGAGGACGTCGAGGCGGCGCATCGCGTCATGGAGCAGCTGGCGGAGGTCGGCGTCGACATGGACAGGGTGACCTCCGACCTGCTCGCCGCCGGCGTCAAGTCGTTTGCGGATTCGTACAACCAGCTGATCCGCGGCATCGCCGAGAAGGTCGACGCGATGCACCGTGGTTATGGTTCGCGCTTGCGCCTCGACCTGGCAGCCAGCACCGATTCGGTGCGCGCCGCGGTCTCCGGCCCCAGCACAGCGGACGTGGCCCGGCGCATCTGGGATCGTGACGCCGACCTGTGGAAGCCCGGCGATCCCGACCACGCCAAGGTGATCGGCAACCGCCTCGGCTGGCTCGACGTGACCGACGTCATGCGCGAGGAATTGCCCCGATTGATCGGGCTCACCAATGAGGTCCGCGAGGCGGGTTTTCGGAACTGCGTGCTCCTCGGCATGGGTGGCAGCAGTCTCTGCCCCGAGGTGCTGCGCAGCTCATTCGGCAGTGCTGCCGGCCAACCCGAACTGCACGTGCTCGACACCACCGACCCGGCGGCAATCGCGCAGCTGACCGAGCGGCTCGACCCCCGCACGACGCTGTTCATCGTGGCGTCCAAGTCCGGCACGACGTTGGAGACGCTCAGTCACCTCGCCCACTTCTGGGAGTGGATCAATGCCCACGGCAGCCTCGATGCGGGACAGCACTTCATCTGCATCACCGACCCCGGGTCATCACTCGGACAGACGGCGCGCGAGCGCAAGTTCCGCCACCTGTTCGAGAACCCGCCCGACATCGGCGGCCGCTACTCCGCTCTGAGCTTCTTCGGCCTCGTGCCCGCTGCGGTGATCGGCATCGACGTCGAGGAATTCCTCGATCGCGCCGAGCAGATGCGCCGACAGTGCCGCCCCGGCGTGCCCGCGGACCTCAACCCCGGTCTGGCACTCGGGACCGTCCTCGGCATGTTGCAGCGCAGCGGCAGCGACAAGGTGACCATCCTGGCGCCACCGCGCATCGCCGCGTTCTCGCTGTGGGCTGAGCAGCTCATCGCCGAGAGCACCGGCAAGGAGGGCAAGGGGTTGATCCCGATCGGTGACGAGCCGATCGGTGAACCGGCCGTCTATGGCGACGACCGCATCCTCACCGTTCTCCGCGTGCGCGACGACGACACCGAGTACGACGCTGAGGTGGGCGCACTGCGCAGCGCGCGCATCCCCGAGGTGGCGGTGCAGCTCGACGATCTGTTCGACCTCGGAGCCCAGTTCTTCCAATGGGAGTTCGCGACCGCGGTCGTGGCCGCCGCGCTGGGCATCGATCCCTTCGACGAGCCCAACGTCCAGGAGTCCAAGGACAACACGCGCACGGTGCTCGACCGCTACGAGCGCAACGGCAGCCTCGCGGGTGAGTCCGCCACCGCCAGCGACGATGGCATCTCGGTGTTCGGCGCGCAGGGCAAAGGGGATATCGACGGCGCTCTGACGGCTTTCCTCTCCCAGGCGCGCCCCCACGATTACGTGGCGCTGATGGCCTACGTCACGCCCAACAGCGAGAACGAGGCCGCCCTGCAGAGGTTGCGCGCTGCCATCCGCGACGAGCACCGCGTGGCCACCACCCTCGGCTTCGGCCCCCGCTTCCTGCACAGCACCGGCCAGCTGCACAAGGGTGGGCCGGACACCGGCCTGTACATCCAGGTCACCACCGACGACGCCGTCGACGTGCCCATCCCCGGGCAACCGTTCACGTTCT
>CATPCA010000156.1 GCA_955652545.1 Candidatus Dormiibacterota bacterium | reverse complement strand
GGGACATGCTGACGGCGCTATGGCCGGCGACCTTCGGTTACTTCGTGGGCCAGATGATGGACCCGGTGTTCAGCTCCGCTCAGGAGGATGCGATGCGCCGCTTCGCGCTGGACACCGTGGCGCCGCGCGGCCCGCTGCCAGCGGTGCGCGTGGGGCTGACGCCGTACGGCGTGCTGCCCACGACGTCGCTGGGCGCGCTCGGCCAGGGCCGGGGTGTGCGGCCGCGCGACGCTGCCGAGCGAGCGCGCGCGGTGCTGGCACAGCTGGTGCGGCTTCTGCTCCCGGTCTGGAAGGCGAGTGCGCCGGGAGCGCCGCACGTCGGCGCCAGCGGCGACCCGGATCAGGACCTGCTGGGTGTCCTGGGCATGGACGCGAGCTCGATGACCTTCCGGGGGCGGCGCGTGATCGGCGACGACGCGCTCTGGAACATGCTGGTGCTGCTCGATCCCAGCGGCCCGCCGAGCCAGGAATGGTGGGATGAGCACCTGGCGCGCGGCCGCGCGCTGCTCGGGTCGCTCGGCCTGTCGACCTGGGATCCGCGCCTCATCCACACCGCGATGGGGCGTGACAGCTACCCGGTGCCGTACCCGACGGTCGAGGCGCTCCCCCTCTCCGAGACCCGGCCGCTCGCGGCCGACGCGACGCTCGACGGCGTGCCGGTCAATTACATCCAGTGGCTGGCGCACGCGCCGATGGCCGACGTCTGGGCGGAGGCCTACCCCGGCCCCAAACCCACCGCGATCCTCTACCGCGTGCTGCGCCAGTCGATGCTGCGCGAGTACGTCGTGCAGGCGGGACGGGCGCAGGTGGCGAGCGGCGTGCTCGCGCCTGCGGCGCTCCGTGAGGTGGAGCTCGTCGACCTCGAGCCCGCGACGCCGAGCCTGACCGCGCGGGACATCGTCGACGGCCCGGTGTCCCGCGGCTCGAGCCTGACGTGGGCGCGCTACCTCGACACCGTCCAGCACCCGGCACCGGAGTCGCCACTGGCCCGGCTCGGGGACCTGCGGGCCAGCATGGACCGCCTCGCCGGATTGCCCACCGCCGAGCTCGACCGCCTCCTCACCGAGACGCTCGACGCGGCCAGCCATCGCCTGGACGTCTGGGTCACGGCGCTGAGCACGTCGCTGCTGGCCACGCTGCGCGCCGCAGCCGCGCCCGGCAGCGCCGCTCCGGGCCAGGCCGGGCCGACGCTGCACCTCGGCGCCTACGGCTGGGTGGAGAACGTCCGGCCGGCAGCTGAGCGTGCGGTGGTCGGCGACGCCGACGCCGAGGCCGTCGCGCGCCTCGATCGATCCCGTGCCCGCGAGGTGGGCGGGCGTCCGCTGCCGCCGGCGCGGCTGCCGCACGAGGACAGCGGGGGCTTCGTGCAGGCGCCGTCGATTACGCAGGCGGCGGCGGCCGCGGTACTGCGCAGCGGCTTCCTGAGCCACCACGGCACAGCCGACGAGGCCGCGCTGGCGATCGACCTCTCCTCGACGCGGACCTCCGCGGCGCTGTGGCTCCTCGACGGTGTCCGCCAGGGGCTCAGCCTCGGGGCGCTCACCGGCTTCAGCTTCGAGGAGCAGCTCCACGAGAAGAGCCTGGACGGGTTCGTGCAGCCCTTCCGGGACGCCTACCCGCTGGTCGGTGACGAGCTCCACGGCGCCACCGCCAACGGGGCCGTGCTGCCGCCGCCGCAGGTGGCGGACGGCGTCAAGCTCCGCGCTGCCTGGCAGTCCGGCGCGCTCAACCCCGGCGCCGTGTGGGGCCCGGACCTGCCCAGCGCGGCACCCGACCAGGCGGCCGTCATCACCATGCTCGAACGTCTCGACGACATGCTCGACGCGCTCGGCGATCTCTCCATCGCCGAGAGCGTGTTCCAGATCATGCGGGGCAACTACGGCCGTGCCGGCGGCGTCCTCGACGCCGTCTCCCGGGGCGACCATCCCCCGGACCCCGAGATCGTCGTCACCCCGCGGCCGGGCCTCGACGTGACCCACCGGCTCATGCTTCTGTTCGCCGGGCCTCCTCCGGCGCCGCCGCAATGGAGCTCGGTGACGCTCCGGCCGCGCGCCATCGCCGAGCCCTGGCTGTCGAGTTGGGTGGCGAGCCGCCTGCCCGACCCGGCGACGGTCCGCGCGCTGGTTGGCTGGACCGTCGACCCGGGGACCGGTCCGCAGGCGGCGTCGGCGACGGTATCGCTGCGCGACCTCGACGTGGGGCCGCTCGACGTGCTCGAGCTCGCCGCCGCCGCCGACCAGCCGCAGCGCGCCGACCTGGAGCAGCGGATCCTGCTCGCCGCCGGCGTGCCCGCCGCCGCGGCTGACGTGTCCATCACCTACGACGCCTCGAGCCTGCCGCCGGGCTCGGTCACGGTTCCCGGCCTGCTCACTGCGGCGCGGGCACTGCGCGACGTGATCGGCGCCGGCCGGCCGCTCGACCTCGCCGCGTTTGCCCTCCCTGACAAGGCGCCCACAAGCGGCTCCGTCGACCTCGCCGAGCTGGGCACGCGGGTGACGGCGCTGGTCGCAGCGCTCGACGGCGACATCACGGGGCTGGGCAACGCGCTCGGGGCGCTGCAGGCGGACCCGTCGAGCGCCGCCGCCGCGTCCGCGGTCATCGACGCGCTTCTCAAGGCCGCGGGGTACGGCGTCTCGGGCGCCGTCCCAGCTCCGTCCGCCGCCGGCGCCACGCTGGTTGCCCGAGCTGGGCGGGTGCTGGAGGAGCTGCAGCACCGGCGCGCCGCGGTCACAACGCCGGCTACGACTCTGGCGGCGCTCCAGGCAAACGTGGCCGCCGTCCTCGGCGCCTCCGCCCTCGTGCTGCCGCACCTGACCCCGCCGGATGCCGCGTCCGTGCAGGCCGCCTTCGCACAGTCGGCCGCAATGCAGGCGGTCGACCCGCAGGCGGTGCGCCGGTGGCTGCTGCAGCTGAGCCATGTGCGTCCCGGGGCGCGCCGCCTCGACCTCGCCGTCGCGACCACGCGGCTTCTCGGCGCGGCCACGGCCCGTGTCGATCTGGCGCAGCTCCCCCTGGTCGCCGGCGACCGCTGGCTTGGCCTCCCGCTCAACGGCACCGCCCCCGGGGCAGGGCGGGTGGCGATCGAGGCCTTCGCCACCGGCGACCCGGCGGGCGCCACCCCGCTGGCGGGGCTGCTCGTCGACGAATGGCTGGACCGGATCCCCGGCGACACCACGACGTCCGGCGTCGCCTTCCACTACAACGAGCCCATGGCGCGTGCGCCCCAGGCGATGCTGCTGGCGGTGTGCCCCGACGCGCGCCCGACCTGGGACCTGGACCTGGTCCGCGCCATCCTTGACGAGACGCTCGACCTGGCCAAGGTGCGCGCCGTCGACCTGGTCAGCATCCAGGAGGTCGGGCAGATCCTGCCGGCACTGTACTTCCCCTTCAACCTGCAGGGCGCAACCCCTGCCACGCACTTCATGGAGGTCGCCGCCGGTGTCCAGCACGCCATTGACATCAAGCGCTGAGCGGCGCGCCGCGGTGCGCATCCCGTCGATCACGACGTGGACGCGGCTCGAGCCCCAGCCACGGGACGCCACCCTGGAGCGCTCGTTGCAGGCGCAGGTGCGCGACCCGCTCTGGATGCTCGCCCGGCAGTGGCAGGTGGGCGAGTTCGCCGGCGGCGACGGCGGCTCGCCAGTCCAGGCCACGCTCGGTATCGAAACGCGCGCCGTGACCGGGTACCGCGCCGGCCCGCCGGGTGGAGCGGTGGTGCCCTTCGACAGCGCGACGGCGACGGAGGTGCAGGTGGAACGCAGCCCCGTGCACCTCCGGGTGCGGGGAGCGGTTCAGCTGGGGCTGCTGTTCGAGGACCTCGCCGCCGACGCGGGAGTGCCACAGGCGGCGATCGACGCCTTTCGCAACGCATTTCCCATCAACGTCGCCGACCCTGCCCCCACGCTCGCCGGCACCGACGGCCTGCGGCTGCGGGCGCTGGCCGCGGGACGCGGCCTCGACGGTGCAGCGCTGGTTCGATCGGTGCAGACGCAGCGCGCTGGCGGCGTGCCCGACCCGCCACTGCCGGTGCAGGCGTCGGATCCCGCGGTGGCGGCTGTGCTCGACACACTCGTCGCCCTGCGCGAGGGCGCGTTCAGTGAGCCGGCCGCCGACGTGGCATGGCAGCCGGAGCAGCTCAGCTACGCGTTCGCCATCGAGGCGGCGAGCGGCGACGGCAGTGCCGTCCTCGAAGCGGACGCGTTCGGCGGGGGTCACCTCGACTGGCACTCGTTCACCGCGGGCACGGGCGCCCCGCAGTCCAAACCGGTTCCCGCCATTTACACGACGATCAACATGCTCCCCATCCACGTGACGTTCCACGGCATGCCGTCGGACCGGTGGTGGGGATTCGAGGACGGCCAGACGGACTTCGGGCAGCTGGATGCGCAGCACGTGGACCTGGCCAAGTTGCTGGTGATGGAGTTCGCGCTCGTCTACGGCAGTGACTGGTTCTCGATCCCGGTGCCTGCGCAGTTCGGCACCCTGCAGACGGTGACGACCCTCGTTGTCACCGACACGTTCGGCGAGCGAACGCTGATCCGCCCCGTGGAGCAGTACCCGGTCGAGGGCACGGACAAGCCGTGGACGATGTTCAAGGTGTCCGATGCGGCGGGATCGCTGCGTGACTTCCTGCTGCTGGCGCCCACACTGGGCTTGACCGATGACGCCGAACCGGTGGAGGAGGTGCTGTTCGCGCGCGACATGACGGCCGCGATGGCGTGGGCGGTGGAGCAGAAGCTGCAGGGCGCGGCGGACGTCGCGGTGGACGCGTACGAGTGCTACCTGGCGCGGCTGCGCGCCACGGGCGAGCCGCAGCCGCCGGCGCCGGCGCCGGACATGCCCGCGCTCGCGTACACGCTCGAGCAGCCGCCCCCCGACAACTGGATCCCGCTCGTGCCCGTGCTGCGCAGCCTCGGAGCCGCCGCCATCTTCCGCCGCGGCACGATGGACGTCCCGGGTCCGGGCAACACGATCATCCAGCTGCAGCCACATGCCGAGCTGCTCCGTCCTGGTACGCCCTTCTACCTCACCGACCGCGTCGTCACGCCCATCGGTGTGATCGCGCAGCGCCGGCTGCGGCGCACGCGCATGCCCGACGGCAGCGCGCTCACCTGGATGGCGCGGCGCAGCGGCCCGGGTCGAGGGCCGGCGGCTTCCGGACTGAAGTTTGACTTCCTGCGCGACAGCGGCCTGGATCAGGTGCGTCGCAGCTCACAGCCTCAATAGCTTCACTGTTTCGTCGGCGGGCTCGGCGTCGATTTCAGAGAGATGTGCCTACAGCTCAATCGACTGGTGC
>CATPCA010000155.1 GCA_955652545.1 Candidatus Dormiibacterota bacterium | reverse complement strand
CCCTCTGCCTGGTCGGCTGGCATGACTGGGCGGAGATGTTTCGTGGACCAGGCCCCGACGTGGAGGGGCCATCGCAGAGCATCCTGGTGTGCCACGCCTGCAACAAGGAGCGATCCTGAGTTCCACATTTCCTCGAGTCCATCCAACACTCGCGATAGGACGGCCCTCCGCATGACCAACCAACCAACCATCGTGTTCGTGACCGGCGCCAGCGTCGGGTTCGGGGCGGCGATCGCGCGACGCTTCGCTGCCGATGGCTGCCGTGTCGTCGCGTCTGCCCGCAGAATCGAGCGGCTCGCCGAGCTCGCCGATGAGCTCGGCCCCGCTGTGCTCCCACTCGAGCTCGATGTGCGGGACAGGGCAGCAGTCGAGCGGGCAATCAGCGCCCTGCCATCTGACTTCGCCGACATCGACATCCTGGTCAACAACGCCGGCGTCGCGAAGGGCCTTGAACCAGCCCACAGGGCCGATCTCAATGACTGGGAGCAGATGATCGACACCAACTGCAAGGGTCTCCTCTACTGCACGCGTGCCATCCTGCCGGGCATGGTGGCCCGCGGCCGAGGCCACGTGATCAACTTGGGGTCGGTCGCGGGCGCCTACCCCTACCCCGGCGGCAACGCCTACGGGGCCACCAAAGCATTCGTGCACCAGTTCAGCCTGAACCTGCGCAGCGACGTGCACGGTACCGGCGTGCGGGTCACCTGCATCGAGCCCGGCCTGAGTGGGGGCACAGAGTTCTCCGTCGTCCGGTTCCAGGGTGACGAGCGGAAGGCGAGCGCCGTCTACGCTGGCGTGGAGCCGCTGGAGCCCGCTGACATCGCGGAGTCGGTGCACTGGGCGGCATCGCAACCCGCCCATGTCAACGTCAACACCATTGAGCTCATGCCCGTCGCCCAAAGCTTCGCGCCATTCCAGGTGCATCGCGACTCCGTCTAGCGTTCACCGTGCCGGTACCGGTGTAGTTACCAAGCGCGGTCCGGGGTGCTCTTGCCTTAGCGGTCTTGTTGCTAACCAGGGCACTGTAAATCTGCCGGGGTTCCCTGGTCAGTTGCTCGGACCGTCGACCAATCTTGCGTATCACACCGCCTGAAGAAATCAGCCTGTCAATCGCGCCTCGACAGCCGTCAAAGAAAAGGGCGGCTAACTCATTCCCGGGTTCCGCAGATGTTACGCGGCCGAGTGCTCGAAATCGTTGATATAGCTGGGGTATGCGTCGATCTTGGCCGGAGAGGCGTGTGACTTGATCCTTCAGGGCCCTGCGCTGGCGGCAAGCCGCCGGCGCTCATCAAGCAGGCGGTCGGCGGGATACGCCCGAAGTGAGGCGTCGACCAGCTCCACCGGGTGGAAGGTCGGTAGCGGCACACCCCCGCGGGCCAGCCAGCCGCCGATCTGCAGCAGACATCCGGGGTTGGCCGCGGCCACAGCGTCGGGACGGACGGCGCGGATCCGCTCTGCCTTGCGTTCACCCAGCTCGGCCGCTGTCTTCGGCTCGATCAGGTTGTAGACGCCGGCACTGCCGCAGCAGAGCTCGGGCTCGCTCGCTGTCACAACCTCGAGCCGAGGGATGGCGGCCAACACAGCGCGGGGCTCGGCTCGGATGCCTTGAGCGTGCGAGAGGTGGCATGCATCGTGGTAAGCGACCCGCAGCGGCAGCGGGTGCAACTCCCGCAGAGGCTCGCCGAGTTCAACCAGTATTTCCGAGACGTCACGCACCCGCCGCGCCAGCGCGGCAGCGCGGGCCCCCCACATCGGGTCGTCGGCGAGCAGCTCGCCGTACTCCTTTATCACTGAGCCACAGCCCGCAGAGTTGACGGCGATGCGGTCGGCGCCGGTACGCTCCAGCACCGCGATCAGCGAGCGCGCCCGTTTGAGCGCTGCTTCCTCGCGTCCAGCGTGCAACTCGAGCGCGCCGCAGCAACGCTGCTCCGGCGGCGCCAGCACCTCACATCCCCAGGCCGACAGGACGCGAGCGGTGGCGGCGTTCACGTCGCCGAAGAACGCTCTTTGAATACAGCCGGTGAGCATCGCCACGCGCAGCCGCGGTTGCCCCGAGACAGGCGCGAGGTGCCGCGGTGCGGCGGAGCGCAGACTGGCCATCCGCAGCTGGGGAGCGAGCGTCTCAACGCTCTGCAGCACGGCGGGCAGGCGGCGCACCAATCCGCTGCGCCGAACCAGTCGCTGCACGCCGCTGGCGCGATAACCGACGAGCAGGCCGGCGAGCACGCGCATCCGTCGGTGATATGGCAGGGCGGCAAAGAGCACCCCGCGCAGCGCTCGCGTGCGGAGCGGGCGGCGGTGGCGCCGTTCCACCTGCTGCCGCGTCTGCTCGATCAACCGGCCGTACTGAACGCCCGACGGACAGGCGGTGACACAGGCCATGCAGCCAAGGCAGGAATCCCAGTGCTGCACGACTGCGGGCGTCAGCTCGATCTGCTCTTTCACCGCAGCGTCCATGAGCAGGATGCGCCCGCGTGGAGAGTCCATCTCCTCACCCCAGAGCACGTACGTGGGACAGGCGGGCAGACAAAAGCCGCAGTGGACGCAGTCGTCGATCAGCTCGCCAGCCGGCGGGTGGTGGTCGTCGAATGCCATCAGACGCCGGCCAGGTGGCGGCCCGGCGCCAGGATGCCGGCAGGGTCGAGCTGTTGCTTGAGTGAGCGCATCAGGTCGACCTCGGCGCCCTCACGGGCGGGCCAGGCCAGCTCTGCGACGGCTGCGCGCGCCCGGTGCAGCGCGAGATGACCGCCGAGCAGCTCCACGGCGGTGCGCATGGCGATCACATCACCGCTGTCCTGGGGCAGGCGAGCCTCGCCGGCCGGGACCAGGCCACGGACGATCGCCTCGCTGGCAAAGTCCGAGCAGACCTGGAGCAGCTCGGCGAGGCGGGTGGCGGGCACCGTCACCGCCGCGATGACACCCGGACGGTCCCAGGGCCGGTGCGCCAGCCGGGCGCTCAGCCCGATCGCCTCGGATTCCGTGAGCGCGCGGCCGCCGGCCGCGGCGATGATCGTCGCCGCCTGTCGTTCGGCGCCCTCCTCGGAGCTGTCCACCCGTACCGCGACGAGGCCATCGGGCCACGCAATGTCCACGACCGAGGGCGCGACCGGAAGCGACCGCAGGCGCTGGACGAAGCCGGCGAGCCCGCTCGCCGAGGCGTCCTCGAAGAGGATCGAACGCGACACCGGCGCGCAGGGGTGCAACTTGAAGGCGAGCTCGGTGATCACGGCCAGCGTCCCCAGTGACCCGGTCAGCAGCTTGCCCACGTCGTACCCGGCCACGTTCTTGACAACCTTGCCGCCAGCATGCCCCACCGTGCCGTCGGCCAGGGCGAAGCGCACCCCGATGAGCAGGTCCCGAGGCGTCCCATAGCGCGAGCGAAGCGAGCCGGTGGCGGCGGTGGCTACGATTCCGCCAAGTGTGGCCGCATCTCCTTGCGGCGGATCGAGCATGAGCCGCTGCCGGTGCCCCGACGCCTGGGCGAGCGCCGTCTGCAGCGAGGCCAGCCGCATGCCAGCCTGGGCGACGCAGATGAGGTCGTCGGGCTGATGCTCGACCAGCCGGTCGAGCCGGCGCGTCGACAGAATCACCTCGCAGCGCGACGGCGACGCTCCCCACTCCAGCTTGGTGCCGCTTCCTCGCGCCACCACCGCAAGCTGGCGGCGAGTCGCCTCGCGCAGCGTGGCCGCGACCTGGTCCTCATCGCCGGGTTCGATCACCAGCTGGGGGACCACGCCCTGGACGGCGTCGTGGCGCGTTGCTTCGCGCACCGCCGCCGCCCCTACCACATCGCCGAAGGCCGCGAGCGCGGCGGTGGCGACACTCACATGCGCGCAGCGATGCCCGCCGCCTCCAGCGGATGCACGCGGTACGGGCCGGGAACCTCACCGCAGAGCCGCGGCGTGGGCAGCACCTTCCCCGGATTGCAGAGCTCCGCCGGGTCGAAGGCCCGGCGCAGACGGGTGAAGACCTCCAGCGCGGCCGCGCTGAACATCTTCGGCATCGCGCACGCCTTGTCGGTGCCCACGCCGTGCTCGCCGGTGATCGAGCCTCCCTCAGCCACGCAGATGTCGAGGATGCGACCTGCGACCGCCAGCGCGCGGTCCGATGCACCACGCTCGGCGCTGTCGTAGAGGACCAATGGATGCAGGTTGCCGTCGCCGGCGTGGAAGACGTTGGCGACGCGGATTCCCGTCTCTG
>CATPCA010000154.1 GCA_955652545.1 Candidatus Dormiibacterota bacterium | reverse complement strand
GACCGGTGAGATGTAGCAGAAGGCGATGGCGAAGTTCTCGAAGAGGTTGAGAACCCGCCTCAGCTCCGGCCTGTAGCCGAGTTGCTCGAGACGTTGGGCGTCCGCCCCGTCCTGGTCAGCTCGTGGGTCAGCAGCCGCCATTTTCGCGCCCCTCTCAACGCCACATGCCTGCGGGTGCGGCACGTTTGCCCCGGAGTATCGGCCGCGACCCGCCGTTGGGCAAGCGGCCAGGTGGCAGCCTACTCCTCCGCGCTGAGCAGCGCGCCGACGAAGTCGGTCTGGGACAAGCGCGCCGCGAGGTCGTGGCCGGCCACGTCCATGTCGATGGCGGCGTCATAGACGAACGAGTACACGTTCTCCATGTTCCACTCGCCGAAGCCGAGCTCCTCGAGCACGGTGCGCAGCCGCGGGTCGGCAAAGCCCGCCTCGAGCGTCTCCGTCGCCGCCGTGTACAGCGCCATGAGGATACGCAGCTCGGCCTCGTACTCCTCGATCAGCTCCGGGTCGGCTTCGTCAGCCCGCAGCTTGGTCAGGGTCGAGCGGATCGACTGGATCTCGAGCAGGTACTCGTCCAGGTTGGTCCCCATGACGCCTCACTTCCCCGAATCGATCAGAAGAAGAGGTGGTGCAATGCGATGCTCGGCGCCACCAGGATGGCGATGATGTTCATCACCTTGATCATCGGGTTGATGGCCGGGCCGGCGGTGTCCTTGTAGGGGTCGCCGACCGTGTCACCGGTGACCGCGGCGGCGTGCGTCGCGGTTCCCTTGCCCCCGAAGTGGCCGTCCTCGATGTACTTCTTGGCATTGTCCCAGGCGCCGCCGCCGGTGGTCATCTGCAGCGCCACGAACAGCCCGACGACGATGGTGCCGAGCAGCATCGCGCCCAGCGCCTGTGGCCCGAGGATGAAGCCAACGAGTAGTGGCGCCACCACCGGCAGCAGCCCCGGAAGGATCATCTCGCGCTGGGCGGCCGCGGTCACCAGGGCGACGCAGCGCGCGTACTCCGGCTTGGCGGTGCCCTCCATGATGCCGGGGATCTCGCGGAACTGGCGGCGGACCTCGATGACCACGCCGCCCGCGGCGCGGCCGACGGCGAGCATGCAGAGTGCTCCGAACAGGAACGGCATGATGCCGCCGAGGAACAGACCGACGATGATCACGCCGTTGGGCAGCGAGAGATCGAAGCTGAATGGGACGCCGCCGTGGTTGTTGCGCAGCACGTCGGTGTAGCTGGCGAAGAGCACCAGGGCGGCCAGTCCCGCGGAGCCGATCGCGTAGCCCTTTGTTACCGCCTTGGTGGTGTTGCCCACGGCGTCGAGAGGGTCGGTCACGGCGCGCACCTCCTCGGGGAGGTTGGCCATCTCCGCGATGCCGCCGGCGTTGTCGGTGATCGGCCCGTAGGAGTCGATGGCGACGATGATGCCGGTCATCGACAGCATCGACATGGCGGCGATGGCAATGCCGTACAGCCCCCCGAGCGACGCTGACACCAGGATGCCCACGCCGATCACCAGCACGGGGAGCGCGGTGCCCTCCATGCCGATGGCGAGGCCCGCGATGATGTTGGTGGCGTGGCCGGTCTGCGAGGCACGTGCGATCGCCTTGACCGGCCAGAACTGCGAGCCGGTGAAGAACTCGGTGATGGCGACGATCAGTACTGTGATGACGATCCCCACCACGGCACACCAGAAAAGATTGTTGGCGCCGGCGGTGAAGGCTGTGTTGTTGAACTCGCCGTTGACGTCGAGGAGATGCGTGGCCAGGTAGAAGAGGGGGATGGCCACGAGGACGGCGGCGATGAGGCCCTTGTAGAGGGCCCCCATGATCCAGCCGTTGCGGGGGATGCGCACGAACCACGTCCCGACGATCGACGCGATGATGCTGATCGCCCCCAGGATCAGCGGGTACACGATGAACGCGAGGTTGTGGCCGGTGCTGCTCTTGTAGAGCAGGCCGCCGAGCAGCATCGCCGCCACCGCGGTGACACCGTACGTTTCGAAGAGGTCGGCGGCCATGCCCGCGCAGTCGCCGACATTGTCGCCGACGTTGTCGGCGATGACAGCCGGGTTGCGAGGATCGTCCTCGGGGATACCCGCTTCGACCTTGCCGACGAGGTCGGCGCCGACATCAGCGGCCTTGGTGTAGATGCCGCCGCCAAGCCGTGCGAACACGGAGATCAGCGACGCGCCGAATGCGAAGCCGACGATGTAGTTGATGTTCTGGAAGAGGCCGTACGCGATGACCACCCCGATCAACCCAAAGGCCACCACCATCATCCCTGTCACGGCGCCGCCCCGGAAGGCCACGCGTAGCGCCGGCTGCAGGCCGCCGCGGGCCGCCTCGGCGGTGCGCAGGTTGCTGCGCACCGAGATGTTCATCCCCACGTACCCTGCCGCCGCGCTCAACGCCGCACCGAGCAGGAAGAGAACCGCGGTCTGCCAGCCGAGCGCGATCAGCAGGAAGACGAAGATCACCGCGCCGATGGCGGCGATGATCGAATACTGGCGGTTGAGGTATGCCTGCGCCCCCTCCTGGATGGCCTGCGCGATCTCGCGCATCCTCGCGTTGCCCTCGGGCTGCCCGAGCACCCAGACGATCAGGTAGATGGCATAGGCAAGCCCCAGAACGCCTGCGGCGGCTACGGGCAGCAGGACATTGATGGTCATGGGGTCCTTCCGAACAGGCGCGCACAGCACAGGGCGGCCGCCGATAGACGAGCGGCGAGATTGTAGCGACCGGCGACCCTGACACGATGCGCGCGTGTAGGCTCGAATACATGGAAACCAGCCCGGCCACGGTGATCATCGCCGTGGGCGACGAGGTGCTGTCCGGCCACACGCAGGACACCAATTCCTTCTTCCTCGCCCAGCGCGCCTTTGCGGCCGGTTTCCCCGTTCGGCGGATAGAAGTCGTCGCCGACCGGATCGACGACGTGGTTGCGGCGGTGCACCGTGCCCTCGCGAACACCGGCGTGACCAGGATCGCGGTGTGCGGAGGCATCGGCCCCACCCCTGACGACCGCACCTTCGAGGCGGTCGGGCGCGCCCTGGACCGACCGCTCGAGGAGAACGAGCTGGCGCTCGCCCACATCACCGGCATCGTGGCACGCATGCACGCCGCCGGCTGGGTGCAGACCGACGAGGTCAGCGAAGGCAATCGCCGCTGCGCGACGGTGCCGGCCGGTGGCACGGTTCTTGTCAACCGGCGCGGGATGGCACCGCCGATGGCCTACGAGGTGGGCGAGGATCGCTGGCTCTTCATCCTGCCCGGCGTTCCCCGCGAGTTCACCACGATCGTCGAAGAGGAACTGATTCCGCGGTTCTTCAGCGGTGGCACCGCGGCGGCTGTGGAGGAGGTGCGCTACCAGTCGGTGCCGGAAGCGGAGCTGTACGCACCGTTGCGCCAGCTCGCGGCGGAGTTCGATGACGTCGTGGCCGGCTCGTACCCCCAGTCCGAGGCTCGCCGCGTCATCGTGCGGCTGCGCGGCGACAACGCGGCGCGGGTGAGCGCCGCGGCGCGCCGGATGATCGAGCTCGACCAGCGCGGCGACCGATTGAGCGCACCGTCGGTGGCCGGCAGCCGAGACGCCGGCTAGTCAGACTACCTGCTCAGACGGCCTTCTGGAGGTTGCGAGCGCGTGGCCCCTTGGGGCTGTCCACCACCTCGAAAGTCACCGACTCACCCTCCTCGAGACTGTCGAAGTCGACAGTGGTGAGCTCGGTGCGGTGGAAGAAGGCCTCGGCGCCGTCGTCACCGCGAACGAAACCGAAGCCGCGATCCGGGCTGATCATCTTGATACGGCCAGCGGGCACTTGTGGTCCCTCCAAGACTCGATGCTGACATCGACCAACACGACTCCTTCGCACCACCGACCCCTGTCGGGGACGCCCCGGGTCAGCAACCGGGGGCCTGCGGTCGGCGCGACCGAGAACACCGCCCGGCCGGTCATCCCGCTCCGCGTCGGCGCTCACCTGAGGATAGCAGGCGCGTCACCTCGATCGTCCTCCCACAACGCGTACAGGTCGCGCAGCGAATCGGGCAGGTTGGAGTAGTACGACTCGACGTCGACCGCGACGGGGAATGGCGCGGGCGCGACGACCGCACGTTCCTTGGCGGCCAGCCCTGCCCACGCGTCGATGACCGGCTTGGAATTGCCTGCCCTGTCAACGATTCCCAGGCGTGCCAGCCACGGGCGACGGTCGGCCGGTGGCGACTCCAGAAGCCGCTCGCCCCAGTCCGACCACGCGCTCGCGAGGATGCCGGCAACACCTGACGCAGACAAACGTTGCAACAGTTCGTCGCACAGAGTCCGCGCGACATCCGACGGCAACGTCACCGGGTCAGCAGGCGCGGCGTCGCCGTCGTCGAGCTCGAGCTCCCCCGACGCGACCTCGACCTCGACCGACATCGGCACGCTCGGGCCGGCCAGGGCGTGGGCGAGATCGGCGACGAAGATTGCCCTGCCGGCGTCGAGAACATCGCCCGGCAGCCGCAGGCGCTGCGGGTTGAGCACCAGCCCGAGCGCATCGACGTGCGCCGCCATCGCAGCGAGGCGCACGCCTCGTCCGAGCAGCACGTCGCCCTGGCCAAGCGTCAGCCGGCATTCCTCACCCTGCGCGTGCACGCGTTCGGCAAGCAGGCCTGCCCACGCGGCCATCTCGGCGATGCGCCGCGGCCTGACCGTGCTGGCGGGGTCGTGACCGAGATCCCAGGCCGCGATCGCCGGGTGATCAGCGAACGCGACCAGGAGTGCGTCGAGCCAGCGGACCTGCACCTCGAGCATGAGCGGGTCGGCGTAGATGTCGCGCGGGCCTCCGTCGACGGCGCGCGCGTCGGTGATGCAGCGCACGCCCGTTCGCGGTGTGCGACGATCAATCGCGTACGCCGGCAGCATCACGGTGTCACCGATCGACTGTGCGAACAGCGTCGGCACGACGCGCAGGCCGAGCTCTCGCGCGGACGCCAGCAGCGTCTCGAGGTCGCGCATCCGGCGCGGGTTGGGCGCGCGGTCGGTGGGCATGAAGGCGTCCCACGCGAGTCCAACACGGATCGTCGGAATGCGGTGTGCGGCGATCGCCACAAGGTCGCGCGCCACCACGTCCGCGTTGAACTCGTGCCACATATACGGCCCCACGGCGGCCGGCAGGTAGGCCACGCCCACCTCCAACTGATCGTGGCCGCGCCGTTCCATCTTCGCGGCTAGTAGACGAACAGGTCGATGCCCCCTGCCACCGTGAGCACCTGCCCCGTGATGTAGCGCGCCTCCGGTGACACCAGGAAGCAGATGGCATGCGCGATGTCCTCAGGCTCGCCGGCGGTACGCAGCGCGGTGCGCAGCACCATCCGGTCGTTCATCTTGGGGCTGCCTGCCTTGAACGCCTCAGTGTTGATGATCCCGGGGGCGATCACGTTGGCGGTGATCCCGTAGCGCGCTCCCTCCAGCGCCATCGACTTGCCGAGGCCGATGAGCCCCGCCTTGGTCGTCGCGTACGAAGCCTGTCCGAAGCCGCCCAGGGTTCCCGCCACTGAGGCCATGTAGATGACGCGTCCCCAGTTCTGCTCGCGCATGTACGGCCACGCCGCCTTGGTGCAGAGCATCGCGCCGGTGAGGTTGACGCGCAGGTCGCGCTCCCACAGGTCCTCGCTCTGGTTCTCGATCTGGGCGATGTGGTCGAGCGTGCCGGCGTTGTTCACCAGGATGTCGATGGAGCCGAACTCCTTCTTGACCTCCGCGAAGACATCGCGGACCTGTTCGCGGTCGGTGACGTCCATCTTCATGGCCGCCGAGCGCCGCCCCATGGTGCGGATCTCCTCGCTGGTTTGTTCGGAATAGACCGCGTGCTGCGAGGTGAAGAGTTGCGCCAGCGCGGAGTTGGCGCCCTCCGCAGCCTGCTGGATGTTGGGGTCGGACTCGATGAGAATGTCGGTGACCACCACGTCGGCGCCAGCGCGCGCCAGTGCGAGGCAGTCGGCACGGCCCAGGCCGCGGGAACCTCCGGTCACGACGGCCACCCTGCCGGTGAGGTCGAACATCCCGCGATCTCCTGTGTCCCTGCTCTCTGTGTTCGCCGAGAGTCTATAGTCGAGGGCATCCACATCATCAGCTACCGGGGACGTGACTGATGGCCGAGTCACTCCAGGTCGACGTGGTGGTCGAGGTTCCCAAGGGCAGCCGCAACAAGTTCGAGTGGGATCCGGCGGTGGGCGCGATCAGACTCGACCGCGAGCTGTTCACGGCGACCCGATACCCCGCCGACTATGGATTCGTGGTCGACACACTGGCCGAGGACGGCGACCCACTCGATGCGCTGGTTCTCCTCGGCGAGCCCACCTTCCCGGGCTGCCATATCTACTGCCGGCCACTCGGAGTGTTCTGGATGTCGGACGAGAGCGGTCCCGACGCCAAGCTGCTCATGGTCCCGTGCGCGGACACCCGCGTCGACTGGCGGGAGCTCGACGATGTCCCGGAGCCAGTGCTGCTCGAGATCGCCCACTTCTTCGAGCTCTACAAGGAGCTCGAGCCGGGCAAGGCCACGCGCATCCGCGGCTGGGATGGGCGCGCCGCCGCGGAAGCCGAGATCTTGCGCGGCCAGGCGCGCGCGGCTTCCTCCTGATCAGCCGGCGGCTGCGACCGCCTGAGCCGGCGGCGGGTCCTCCTTGATCACCCGCGGGCGCGCGGCCAAAGCCGTGCGCTCGCCGAGGATGAGCCGGCTGATCACCAGGCGCTGGATCTCCGCCGTTCCCTCCCAGATCTGGTAGATCTTGGCGTCGCGCATGAAGCGCTCAACCGGGTACTCCTTGATGTACCCGTAGCCACCCAGCACCTGCACCGCATCGATGGTGACGCGCATGGCGACGTCGCCGGCCATCAGCTTGGCCATCGATCCCTCACCGCGCGCGAACGGGATGCCGTTCTGCGCCATCCATGAAGAGCGCAGGGTCAGCAGCCACGCGGCATCGATCTCGGTGGCCATGTCGGCGAGCTTGAACGCGATCGCCTCGTGGCGCGCAATCGGCTTGCCGAACGCGACGCGCTCCAACGAGTAGTCGCGAGCGAATTCGAAAGCAGCGCGAGCGATGCCGACGGCCCCAGCCGCCACCATCGGGCGGGTGGCTTCCAGCATCAGCAGCGCCCCCACGGCGCCCGGGCCAGTTGCGTTGCCCTCCTTGTCGAAGCCGAGACGAGCCTCCTCAGGGACGAAGCAGTCCTCGAAGATAACCTGCGCCGTGTGCGACGCGCGCACCCCGAGCTTCTTCTCCTTGCGGCCCTGGCGCATCCCCGGCGTGTCCTTCTCGATGACGAACCCGGCGATGCCGGCCGCGCCGGCGGACTTGTCGGTGGTGACGAAGACCACCTGGACATCCGCGATACCACCGTTGGTGCAGAACTGTTTGGTGCCGTTGATCACGTAGCCGCCGTCCACCTTGGTTGCGGTGGTCTCGAGCGCCATCGAGTCGGAGCCGCTGTTCGGCTCGGTGAGGCCCATGGCGCCGATGCGGAGCTTCGCCGGGTCGCAGAGCATGCCGATGTACTTCTTCTTCTGCTCCTCGGTGCCCATGGCGATGATCCCGGCGCCGGCGAGGCCGCTGGCATTGATCGACACACCGATGCCGGCATCACCCCACGACAGCTGCTCGGTGAGGATCATCGATGTCATCAGGTCGAGACCACCGCCCCCGTACTCCTCGGGGAAGCCGCTGGCGGCGTCGAGGCCGAGGTCGTGTGCCTTC
The DNA here is from genome assembly GCA_955652545.1 of Candidatus Dormiibacterota bacterium. The sequence continues at coordinate 5,733 of CATPCA010000154.1, read as the reverse complement.
TGCATCACGGCCCACGGCGTCTCCTCCTTCTCGTCGTACTCGGCCGCGACGGGACGCATCTCGTTGACCGCGAACTCGTGCGCGAGCTTGCGGATCTCCTCCTGCTCCTGGGTGAAACTGAAGTCGAAGGCCATCTCGTTGTGTCCCTCTAGCGTGCCAGCCGGACGATGGCCCGGCCGTTGGTGAGCACCCGCTCCCCGCTGCTCGACGTGGCCTCGAGCTCGAGGGTGGCGGTTCGGTTGGAATCGTCGACATCGATGACCCGCCCGGTGCAGGTGATGGTCTGGTCCGGGAGCAGCGGCTTCGAGAAACGACAGGTCACCGACGTGACCTGCTCGTAGCCTCCCGCCCAGCGCGCCACCGACTCGGTGAGGATGGCCATGTCGAGCAACCCGTGGGCGATGGTTCCGGGGAGGCCGACGGAGCGGGCGAACTCGGGGTCGACGTGGATCGGGTTGCGATCCCCCGACGCCTGCGCGTACGCGTCGATCTGCTCCTGGGTGACCAGGCGCGAGAGTGGCGTCATCTCGTCCCCGACTGCGGCAACGCCGAGTACCGCGGTGGTTGCGTCACTCATCGGATGATCATCAGCGAACGGCCGCGGCAGACGGTCTCGCCGTCCTGCCTGTGGGCCTCGTGCTCGATGCCGAGAAACGTCATGCCGCGCTTTTCCTCGACCGATGCGATCACCGCCGAGGCGTCCACCACGTCGCCGGCGCGGACCGGGGTGGGCCATTCGAAGGCCTGTTCGCCGTGGACCAGGCCGGCGAGGTTCACCCCCACCTCGGCGTCGCTGAAGAGCTGGTAGAGGGTCGGGAACAGGCAGTAGACCGCGCCGTACGTGGGCGGCACGGCGCCCGGCGAGTACACCTCCTCCGACCCGGCGATCGCCCTCGCGAACGCCTCGGCGCCGGCCCCATCGACCACCTGTCCCGTCGCCTCGTAGCGGCGACCGACGTGGCTCTGATCAGGCATTCCCGACCTCCTCGAACACGGCCACGGCCGTCAATCGCAGACGATGGACCGCGAGGACCAACGCGTCAAGCCGGTCCGAAGTTGACATTGACGTCAACATTGCTGACGCCACTATACCACCAGGGGGCGGCGGTTTCCTGGGCCATCCCTCAGCTCCGCAGAGCCTCGGTCCAGCCGGGTTCGGCGGTGGTCGAGCCCACCTCGAGCCCTTCCCAGTTGCGCAGAGCTACGCTGACGAAGGGGGTCAGCAGAGGCCCGGCGAGAGTGGCCCGGTCGACCCAGCCGAGGGACCGGAGCGCCGCCAAGGCCACGGCGGGCAGCGCGCTGGCGTCGCCGGCCTCGAGCTTGATGGCCAGCGCGGGACCGGCCGGACGGCGCAGGGCCACCCAGACCGCGGCGCCCCCGACCTTGACGGTGACCACCGCGCCGGCGGCCTCGAGGACGGCTGTGTCGAAGCGACCGCGCCCGGCCACGAGGTACGGCTGCGCGGCCATGGCGGCCTGGCAACGCCGGACGTCGCGGTCGGTGGCGGCCGCCGCGAACATGCGGGCGATGGCGCGCAGCGGCAGCTCGTGGGTGGGCAGGCCGCAGCCGTCGATGCCGTGGGGGCGGTCGCCCAGGTCGGTTCCGGCGAAGCCACTCATCAGCCCCCGGATCTCCGCTTGGAGCGGATGGTCATAAGTGGCGTACCCAGCGAGGGTGTAGCCCGATGCCCGGCAGGCGGCAAGCATGGCCGCGTGCTTGCCTGAGCAGTTGTTGTGGATGCGCTCCGGCTTGCCGCCGGAGGCGAGCAGGTGGCGCGCGGACTGCTCGTCAGCTGGAAGCTGCGCGCCGCAGCTGAGCGCGTCCTCGTCGAGCCCGGCGCGGGCGAGCAGAGCGCGGACCGCGGCGACATGGACGGGCTCGCCCTGGTGCGACGCGCACGCCACCGCGATGTCGGCATCGCCGGCACCGATCGCGGCGACCGCCCGCCTGACGAACGGCAGGGCCTGCAGCGGCTTGACGCAGCTCCGCAGGGTGGTCGGTGCCTCCGCGTCCCCCGCAGCGCCGAGCAGGCGGCCGTCGGCGTCGACGACGGCGACGTGACCCCGCACCACAGCCTCGAGCGCGGCGCCGCGGCGCGTCGTGGCGAGGTGGGCGGGAGGCGACCCGGGCACGGCCTGGAAGTGTCGCAGGCCGAGCCCGGGTCAGCGTGTCAGACCAGGCCCACCATGGCGGTCTGCCGATGGAAGCGGACGCGGCATCGCTGGCACTTGAAGACGAGGCGAAGTCCAAGCCGCCCGATCACTCCCGCATCCCGGTCGAGGCAGTTCGGGCACACGGCGTGCACGTCGGCGAGTTCGTCAGGCACGGCCTTGAGTGGCAGTTCAACGGGCTTGTACTTCCTCATGCGGCGCATGGTACCACTCTATGCGACAGTGTCAATATCAGCTTTAGCCCCAGCGTCAGGAGGCGGGCGGCGGCGGAAAAGCCGGAACTCGCTGAGCAGGCGGCGGCGGCGCCTCTCGAGGTACTGGTCACGGTGCTGCTCACGGAACAGCTCAGGGTGGCGGCTCTTGGCGTCGCCCATCGCGGCCCTGACGAAGACCGCGATCAGGCTGGCCAATGGCACGGCCACGAAGGCGCCGAGGAACCCGCCCACCTCGGCGCCGGCGAAGAGGGTGAGGAGCATGACCAGCGGGTGCAGCCGCACGAAGCGCGCCTGGATGCGGGGGGCCAGCACGTACCCCTCGACGATGTGGATCGCCACGAACAGGAGGAACGCGAACACCGCCGTCTCCGGGCTCTTGGTCAGCGCCAGCAGGATGGCCACGGCGCCGCCGATGAACGCGCCGACAAGCGGGATCAGCTCGAACGTCCCCGCCGCGATCGCGACCACGATGGGAAACGGCACGCCGATGAGCCAGCAGCCGAGCCCGGCGAGGGTGCCCACGATCACAGCCATCACCAGCTGGCCGCGGACGTATCCACCCACCACCACGCGGAACGCGTCGAAACCGAAGACGGCCTCGCTGCGCAGCCGCCCCGGCAGCAGGCTCACCACTCCGTTGCGCAGGTCCTCGCCGTCCTTGAGCATCCAGAACGCAACCACCAGGATCACCAGGATGTCGATCAGGATGCTGAGCGTCGAGGTGACAATGTTGAGAAGTGCGCCGGCCACCCGGGTCGACACGTCAGTGCTGATGGTGTTGCTGACCCCGTTGCCGCTCAGCTGGATGCCGTGCGCCGCCAGCTGGCCACGCACGTTGTTGAAGATGTCGTTGATCCGATTGATCAATGCCGGTCCCTGCTTGCCGAGCTGCGACGCCTCGTCGACGATCGGCGCCGTGATCAGGAAGCCGAGGAGCACGACCAGCGCGAGGCCGCAGAGCAAGGTCAGCAGGATGGCGGGGACCTGGGGCAGGTGTAGGCGTCGTTCGAGCAGCGCGACGATGGGTCCGGCGATGAACGCGATCACCGCGCCGAAGAGCACATAGAGAACAACGGTCAGGATCGCGGCCAGGAATGACTGGACGACGCCAAGCACTTGAATCGCCAGGAAGATGCTCCCCAGGATCGCTGCGGTGCGGATCCACCACCACGCCGACTGGCGCATGTCCGGAGGCGGTCCGTTTGCGTGATCTGCCGGAGCGGTCGCCTTCCCGTTTGTCGCGTCGTCGGCGACCCGGGTTGCCGAGGCCGGCCGGGCCTCCGTTGTGCTGGCGCGCGAGCCCCTTCCAGCCATCGTCTCAGTGTAGGGGCGGCGTCACGAGGCGCCGGATGTGCGCGGCGTCCTTTTGACGACGACCGTCCCCCTTTGTTAGCCTCCGTCGCGGCCTCATCGTTCGGGGAGGGGTCACCGATTGGGCGCCCGTGGCGCTAGGAAGAGGGGTACGAGATCCGCGGTAACCGACATCGACTGATCCGGCATGCATGGGTATTGCTTGCCGCACTGCTCGTGCCCGTGCTGGCCCCGCGTCCCGCAGCCCCACTCGCTGCGGTGGTCACCGTTCCCCGCGCAAGCGGCGACATCATCCTCAGCGCCATCATCGAGCGCCCCGCGACGGTCCCTCCGATCGCGGCGCGTCCGGCGCAGGCGATCGTGGTTGTGGCCGGCCAGACAGTCGAGTCCCTCGCCTCGGCCAATCACTCCGACGCTGCGGCGATCCGCTGGGCCAACAGCCTCGGCAGTGGCGCCCAGCCCGCCGCCGGCACCACGCTGCTTCTCCCTCCGGGACCCGGCGCTCTCGTCCCGGTCCTTGCCGGTGAGCGGCCCAGCCATTTCGCCATCCGCCTCGGCATCGACCCCCGGGTGCTCCTCGACTACAACGCGCTCTCCAAGGACAGCGGCCGGGCGGCGGGCAGCTACCTCCAGGTGCCGTTGAGCGCCGCACCGGCAGGGGCGCTGGTGGGCAGGTACTTCGCGCACGCGGCCGGGGCCGTGCCGATGATCATGGAGAGCCACGGGTCCAACACGTTCCCCTACGGCCAGTGCACGTACTACGTCGCCGGCCGGCGCGACGTCACCTGGGGCGGCAACGCCTGGGCCTGGTTCGAGAACGCCAATGGCCTCCGTCCAGAAGGGCACGTGCCCGTGACCGGAGCGATCGTCGTCTTCCACGACGGCTGGTTCGGTCACGTCGCCTACGTCGAGAGCGTCAACCCCAACAACAGCTTCGTCATCTCCGAGATGAACTTCTGGACCACCGGCGGCGGCTGGGGCCGGGTCGACCGTCGCACCATCGCCGGCGACGATCGCGGGATCACTGGGTTCATCTACTAGACCGGATAAGGGCGGCCGTTGGTGCAGCGCGCAGCGGCGTCCTGCTGCAACCTCAGCCGCGGACTTGGATGCGCCGCTTCAGATTCAGCTGGACGCCGCTGCGCGATGCACCAACGGTACCTAGCTGTAATTCCCACAGAGGTGCTTGACGCGGTCGAAGGGTGGAAGTCCGCCCAGGGCGGTGTGGGACCGGTGATGGTTGTACACGTGTAGCCACTCCGGAAACAAGGCAGCACGCTGCCCGTTGCCGCTGTACGCGCGAACGTAGGCCCACTCCTCGAGGAGGGTTCGGTTGAATCGCTCGACCTTGCCGTTGGTTTGAGGACGCCGTGATCGGGTGAATCGCTGCTCGGCTCCCAACGCGCGGACGGCCTCGGCGAAGTCGCGCGAGCGGGTGTACGTCAACGCGTTATCGGTGAGGACTCGCTCAATACGGATGTGGTGCGAAGCGAAGAACCGCCCTGCTCGACGCAGGAAGGCTGCGCATGTTCCCGCCTTCTCGTCGGCCAGGATCTCTGAGTACGCCAGCCGTGAGTGGTCATCCACGCAAGAATGGATGAACTCGTAGCCGGTGCCGCTGCGTCCCGTCGGGGGGCGAAGGTCACGTCCGAATGCCCGATGTCCCCCGCCATCGGGAATACGGGCCAGCTTCTTGACATCAACGTGAACCAGAACTCCGGGTCGTTCCCGCTCGTACCGTCGGATCACGTCGCCGGTGGGTCGGTCCATCCAGTCCAACCGCTGAAGGCCTCTGCGCCGCAGCACGGCATAGCAGGTGGATCTGGGTCGACCGAGGATGCCGGCGAGCCTGTGGGGGCCCAGCTTCCGGGCGCGACGCAGCTCCTCGATCTCGTCTTCTGCCGCGGCGCTGAGACGCCTCGGGCTCCGATGCGGGCGGCAACTTCGGTCACTCAACCCTTGCGGACCCTCTTGATCGAAGCGGCGGAGCCACGTGTAGACCGTCGCCCGCGACACCCCGCTGCTTCGATCAAGAG
>CATPCA010000153.1 GCA_955652545.1 Candidatus Dormiibacterota bacterium | reverse complement strand
CATCTGCCGGTTGGTCACGCCGAGCCGCGGCAGCATCACCTATGCAGGCCGGTCCCTCTTATCGATGCGGCCCCCGCAGCTCGCGGGTATGGGAATCGTGCGCACCCTCCAGGGGCTCGGCCTCTGGAGCCGTCTCAGCGTGCTCGAGAACGTCATGCTCGGCGCACGGGGATCGACCAGCATGGCCAGCGGCCTGTTCGCGCTGCCCCGTGCTGACAAGGGCGAGCGGGAGTTGGCTGATGCGGCCCTGGCCATGCTCGATGAGCTCGGCATTGGTGATCGTGCCCGAGCGTTCCCCGGCTCGCTGCCGCACGGCATCCAGAAACGCGTGGTTCTCGCACGGGCGCTGATGGGCCGTCCATCGTTGCTCCTGCTCGACGAGCCCGCCAGCGGGCTGTCGGCGGGTGAGGTCGAGCAGCTCATTGAGCTGCTCGACCGACTCAGGGCAGACATGGGTATCGCGCTCGTCGAACATCACCTCGACATGGTGATGGCGGTGAGCGATCGCGTCACCGTGCTCAGCCTTGGCGGAGTGATCGCCTCTGGAACGCCGGACGAGATCCGCGCCAACGACGACGTGGCCACCGCCTACCTCGGCAGCCAAGTGGCTCATGCTTGAGGTCACCGATCTGACCGTCGCGTATGGCGGCGTGGTCGCGTTGGAAGGTGTCTCGCTCACCGTGGCCGAGGGCATGATCACCACCGTGCTCGGCGCCAATGGCGCAGGCAAGACAACGCTTGTTCGCACCATCTCCGGTCTGGTGAAGCCGCGTCGCGGCGGCGTACGTGTTGCCGGCACTGACCTGACAGGCCGCGCTCCGGAGGCCATCGCACGTTTGGGCGTTGCCCATGTCCCCGAGGGTCACGGCATCATCAGCGAGATCACCGTCGACGAGAATCTGCGCCTCGGCGGGCTATGGCGGCGCGACCGCGCCGATCAGCGGCTGGCCATCGAAGAGGCCTACGAACTGTTTCCGCCGCTGCTGGCACGCCGCCACCTGCACGCCGCTAGCCTCTCCGGAGGAGAGCGACAGATGCTCTCCATCGGTCGCGCGCTGGCCTCACGTCCACGAGTTCTGCTGCTCGACGAACCCTCGCTGGGACTGCATGCCACGGTGCTCGCGCAGATCATGGACCGGCTACGCACGCTCACGCGCGAACGGCGGCTTGCCGTGCTCCTCATCGAGCAGAATGCGCGTAGCGCCCTGTCGGTCGCCGACGACGCAGTGGTGCTCTCGCTGGGCACAGTGGTAGCGCGCGATCGCGCCGCTCAGCTGGCCGGCGACGAAGCGCTGCGCCACGCGTATCTGGGCTTCTGAGTTGAGGACGTTCCTGATCCTCACCGTCGACGGAGTGACCAATGGCTTCGTCTACGCCATCGTCGCGCTGGCACTCGTGATGATCTGGCGCGCCACCCGGGTCATCAATTACGCACAGGGTGCGATGGGGATGTTCACCACCTACGTCGCGCTCTACGCCATCTCCCACGGGGTCACCTACTGGCTGGCGTTCGTGATCGCGCTGGGCGGCGGCTTTCTGCTCGGCGCGGGCATCGAGCGTGTCCTGGTACGGCCGGTGGAGTCCCGCCCGCCCCTCAACATCGTGATCCTCACCCTGGGCCTGCTCATCCTCCTCGAGGCGCTGGCGCCGATGCTGTTCGGCGGGCAGGTGAAGTCCTTCCCAGCACCGTTCTCGCGCATCGATCTCAGCATCGGCACGACCCAGCTCTACATCTCGCCGTTCGACATCTTCGTGGTCGGCGCGGTTCTGCTCGCCATGGTCGCCCTGCTTCTCTTCTTCCAGCGCACCACCATCGGGCTGCGTATGCGCGCCGCCGCCTTCGGCCCGGAGATGGCTCGCCTGCTCGGGGTGCGAGTCGGTCGCATGCTCACACTGGGGTGGGGGTTGGCGGCGCTGCTCGGCGCACTGGCCGGACTGCTCATCGCCCCGGCCATCTTTCTTTTTCCCAACAACATGGATGAGATCCTCGTCTTCGGGTTCACCGGCGCCATCCTCGGTGGTCTGGACAGCCCGGTGGGCGCGGTGGTCGGCGCGCTCCTGGTCGGGCTCGGCCTCAGCTACGTCGGCGGGTACGCCGGATCCGATCTGCAGACCATGGGCGGTTTGGTCATCCTGATCGCGGTGCTGATGGTCCGGCCCCAGGGGCTGTTCGCAGCTCGCCGGCAGCGCGAGGCATGAGCGGCATGCGTCTGCCCCGCTCCACGATGCTGCGCCACGCGCTCCTCTTCCTGCTGCTGGCGGTCGTGCTGCTCGCGCTGACCTACGTTCTCGACGCCTTCACCGACTACAACATCGCCGGCATCGCCATCTACGCCATCGCAGCCGCCGGACTGACGGTGCTCACCGGTATCAACGGCCAGCTCTCGCTCGGTCACGGTGCCCTGATGGCGGTGGGGGCGTACACGACATCGCTGCTGCTGAAGACGCAGCCGCAGTTTCCGCTGCTGCTGACGCTGCTGGCGGCGATTGCGGTGACGGGAGTGGCGGGGGGCATCATCGGCATCGCCGCGGCACGTCTGCGCGGCCCGTACCTGGCGGGAGCAACCCTGGCGCTGGCCGTCGGGCTGCCGCAGATCGCGATTCATTTCGGTAGCGTGCTGGGGGGCAACCAGGGCCTCAGCGTGCCGCCTCCGGCGCCACCGGCTGCGCTTGGAGGCGACTTTCCGCAGGAGCGCTGGCTGGCGTGGATCGCGATCATCGCGGCGCTGATCACCATGTTCCTCCTGGCCAATCTGGTGCGGGGCTCGGCCGGACGCACGCTGCGCGCGGTGCACGACAACGAGACGGCGGCGCGGCTCACCGGCATCGACGTGGCCCGCGTGCAGGTACTCGCGTTCGTGATCAGCGCCGCCTGCGCCGGGCTGGCCGGGTCGCTCTTCGCCTACTGGGTCGGCATCACCGCACCCACGGGGTTCGGCCTGCAGCTCTCGCTCCAGCTGCTCAGCGCCATCGTCATCGGTGGCCTGGGCAGCCTGACGGGCGCGGTGGTGGGTGCATTCGTGCTGGTCTATCTGCCGGTCTGGACCAGCGGACTGACCAGCAACCTCAACCTTTCCAGCGACATCACCAACAACCTGCCGCTGGCGGTGTACGGTGCGGTGCTGGTGTTCGCGATGCTGGTCCTTCCGCGCGGTCTTCAAGGCACCGCGACATCCCTGCTTGGCGGCGCTCGCCAGTGGTTCCTGAAACGACGTTTGAATCAACGGACAGTGGAGGTGGAGTTATGAAGGCGCCGCTACCCAACTCGAGGCGATGGCTGACGGTGGCATGCGTGGGAATGGTGACCGTATTGGTAGCTGCCTGTGGAAGCGGCAACGGTAGCTCCGGTTCCACCAGCAACCAGGCATCGGCGCCAGGCATCACGGCCACGTCGGTGACCGTTGGCAGTACGCAACCGCTAACCGGCCCGGCGGCGCCCGGCTACTCGGAGATCGCGCCTGCCTCCAATGCCTACTTCAAGTATATCAACGCCCACGGTGGCGTGTTCGGCAGGTCCATCACCTACAAGTTCCTGGATGACCAGTACAACCCGACCAACACGGCGTCGCTGACCCGGCAGCTGGTCCTGCAGGACAATGTCTACGCGGTGCTCGATGCCCTGGGAACACCGACACATCTTGCCGTGGTCGACTACCTGAACCAGGAGAAGGTACCGGATCTCTTCGTTGCGTCTGGATGCAACTGCTGGAACAACGTCTCAGCGCATCCATACACGTTTGGCTGGCAGCCCGACTACACGATCGAGGGCAAGATTCTCGGCAACTACATCAAGCAGACCTACGCGGGCAAGAAGGTTGGGTACTTCGCGCAGGGCCCCAACGATGAGTTCGGCGACGACGGCATTGCCGGGCTGAATGACGTGCTCAAGAACGGTGCCGTCACGGTCGTCAGCCCGCCGCAGTACTACGCTCCCACCGCCGCCGGCGCCATGGGTGTGAAGGCCGAGATGGCGGCCATGCAGGCGGCCGGGGTGCAGGTGATCGCCAGTTTCTCCATCCCGTTGTTCACCGCGGCCGCGATGGCCAGCGCAGCAAGCATCAACTACCATCCCCAGTTCGTGGTCAGCAACGTGGGGGCGGACATCCCCACCCTCACCGCGATTCTCACCGGTGGTGCTCTCGGCGCGACGATCCCCGCGGCACTGCTCACAGGCATGGTCAGTGACAACTACCTGCCCCTGTCCAGTGACAGCAGCAATCCCTGGATCACGCTGTTCAAGTCGGTCCACGACCAGTACGCGCCGAACCTGCCCTTTGACGGCAACGTGGTCTACGGCGAAGCGGTGGCGTACACGTTCGTGCAATCGCTCCTGGCCGCCGGGCAGAACCCCAGCCGGGCTGACATCGTGAACGCCGTCAACAACAGTCACTTCACTGGCCCGGGTCTGGTGCCATTCGGCTACTCCTCGAGCAATCATCTGGGCTACACCGGCGTGCAGATGGTCAGTGTTGGAGCGGGACCGACAGCCAAGCCAATCGGCTCCGCCTACACCACCGACGACAGCGCCGGCGGTGCCATCACCACCTACAGCGGAACGCCGTCGACCCCACCCGGCAACGGGATTCCCAGCCACTGAACTAGGAACGGAGGGCCGCCGACGACCTGCCGGCGGCCCTCCGCGACCCAGCCTGGATCCGCTAGGACATCGAGCACCCGCGGATGCGGTTGCTCCACTCCTGCTGAACGATGTACGGATGGCCGTTGGCGACGAGGTCGCCGGCCGCACTGGTCGGGCCGAAGTCACTCACAACCTCACTTCCCTTCGCCGGTGGCTGGTCTGACCCACGCACGCCGGTCCAACCAGCATGCGCACGCCGTACCGGTCGGCTGAGCAACCCGCGCTCAGCGCCCAACGCGGCGGGGTGGTATTTCGGGTACCACGCACGATGACCCGAGCCCGCGCCACTGTCACGATGCAGCCATCCGCCGCGTTGCACCGGAGGCAAGGCCATAACGTTGCTGACAATCCTGGCATCGACTGCTG
>CATPCA010000152.1 GCA_955652545.1 Candidatus Dormiibacterota bacterium | reverse complement strand
GATGTAGCCCTTGCTGAGGTGCAGGGCGCCCGGGACGTAGCCCTCCTCGAACTCGTTGCGCTCGCGCACGTCGATGAGCGTGCGCGAGCCTCTGTCCGCGGCCACCTGCTGCGGGGTCACCTCGCGGATGACGCGCCGGGCGTCGTCGAGCAGGTCACGGGAACTCGGCATGCATCGATGGTACCCAATACCCGACTATTCCAGTCGTCTTTTACCCGGGCCTAGACTGCGCCGGACGTGATTGCACTCGCCGACCTGCTCGCCGCGGCCGGTCTCCCACCCACGGACGGCCTCGCGGGTGTCGGCATCGGCGGGATCGCGGCAGACTCGCGCGAGGTGGGGCCGGGGACGCTCTTCGTCGCGCTCCCCGGCCGGCGCGAGGACGGTCACGGCCACGCGGCCGCTGCGGTCGCCGCGGGAGCGGTGGCCGTGGTTGCCGAGCGCCCGCCGTCGCCGCCACTGCCGCCCAACATTCCTGTCGTCCTTGTCGAGAACTCGCGGGTCGCCCTGAGCGCGCTGGCCGCGGCTTGGCACCAGCATCCGTCGGCGTCGATGACCATCGCAGGCGTCACCGGCACCGACGGCAAGACGACAACGGCAACGATGCTCTGGGCGGCGTGGCGCGCCGCCGGGCTGCGCGCCGGGCTGATCTCGACGGTCGACTTCCGCGACGGGGAACTGGTCGTCCCCAACACCACGCGGCTCACCACGATGGAGGCCTTCGAGACGCAGCGCCGGCTGGCCGAGCTGCGCGACAACGGTTGCTCTCACGTCGTGGTCGAGACGTCGTCGCACGCGCTCGAGATGCACCGCGTCGACGACGTCGCCTACCGGCTCGCGGTGTACACGCGGATCACGTCCGAGCACCTCGACGTCCACGGCGACCGCGAGGGATACCTGGCAGCCAAGACACGGTTGCTCACACTGGTCGCAGAGCGGCGTGACGGCGTCGCCGTTCTCGATCGCGACGACGACTTCGCCTATCCGCGCCTGTCGACGATCCCGGTGGCAGCGGTGGTCACCTACAGTGCGACCGGCGGCTCCGCGGACCTGGTTGCTGAGAACGTGGTCGCCGACTCGCAGGGCGTGCGGCTGCGGGCGCTCACCCCCTGGGGCGAGGCGCAGCTCAACCTCCAGCTGGCCGGGCGCTTCAACGCGGCCAACGCGCTGGCCGCGCTCGCCGCCGCGTGCAGCAGCGGCGCTCCGTTCGACGCCGCCGTCGCCGGCATCACCGGTCTGCCCCGCGTGCACGGCCGCATGGAGCGCGTCGACGCCGGCCAGCCGTTCGGCGTGGTCATCGACTATGCGCACACCGCCGCGTCATTGGAGAACGTGCTCACCGAGCTGCGCGCGGCCACCGATGGGCGTCTCTGGGTGGTCTTCGGTTCGGCGGGCGAGCGCGACGTCGAGAAACGCGCGGTGATGGGTGAGGTTGCCGGGCGCCTGGCCGACGTCATCGTGGTCACCGACGAGGACCCCCGCGGCGAGGACCGCGTCGCCATCTGCGAGCAGATCGCCGCGGGTGCGGAGCGCGCTGGAGCCCGGCGAGGCGAGGGTCTGCACATCATCCCCGATCGGTCAGGCGCGATCGCGTTCGCGGTCAACAGTGCGCGGCCGGGCGACATGCTCCTCTTCGCCGGCAAGGGCCACGAGAGCTCGATCGTCACCGCGAGCGGAAGCGTGCCGTGGGATGAGCGCGCCGCTGTCGAAGCGGTGCTGGCCGAACGCGGGCGCCGTTGAGCCGCGCGGTCAGGCAGTCGCCGGCAGCTTCTCGACCCTGAGGATGCCCGGCTCCACCGCGGCGGCGCCCACCTCATCGGCGGTCAGACCGGCTGCCGCTGCGGGCGCGTCGGACACCAGAGCCCAGAGCGACGCGCCGGCGCGCATCAGGGGCATCGCCAGCTCGACGAGCAGCGGCGGGGGCGCTGCCGCGCGGGAGACCACCGCGTCATAGCGAGCCCGGTGCTCCGGGTCCCGGCCCATCTCCTCGGCGCGCCGGGCCGCGATGGTGACGTTGTCGAGGTCGAGCAGGCCGGCGACGTGCACCAGGAAGCCCGCCTTGCGCCTGTCGGCCTCCACCAGCGTGACCGCCAGGTCGGGCCGCATGACGGCGACGACCAGGCCGGGCATGCCACCCCCGGCGCCGATGTCGACGACGCGCCACCCGGCGGCCGGCGTCATCGCCTCGAGCACCGCCAGCGACTCCTCGACGTGCCTTTCCCAGGCGTGGTCGCGGGGGACCGCGGTCAGGTTGAGGCGGCGATTCCAGGTCTCGAGTTCGTCGAGGTGGCGCTCGAGCAGGCGACGTTGTTGGGCACTGGGCACGATGGGAGCCACGCCGGGCACCGTAGCCGAGGCGCGACTGCTGTCACAGGCCCACTGAGGACTCGCGCGACGGGGCCCCCTCTGCCATGATGATGCGACCTGCAGGACGCTCAAGCGGAGACCACGATGCCCAACCTGGATACGTGCCCCCGCTGCCGCGCCGAGCGGTTGGCCGTCGTCTACTTCGACGCCGGCGGCGAGCCCATCGGCGGCCACATCCAGTGCCCCGACTGCGGGCCGCGCCACTCCGAAGAGCTGACCTTCGACGCCTCCGTCCGGGACACGCTCCTGGAGCGCGAAGCCTCCTAAAACGACCAGTCGGCGCAATCGACCAAGGATCACACCGCTGCGCAACGGTCCGATGACGGCGCTGTGACATCGGCCGGGTCGGATCGTATGGACTGGCAGTGTGCGAGGCGTGCATCTCACCGGTCGTCGTCGCGCGCTCATCGCCGGGACCGTCTGCGCGGCGCTGACCGGGATCGCGCTGCCGGCCCGGGCAGACAGCACCCCAAGCGTGGCCCAGGCGCAGCAGAACCTCGCCCACGCCCAGGCAAGAGCGCAGCAGGCGGGCACCGCCTTCGGCGCCGCGCAGCAGCAGCTGGCCGGGGCGCAGCAGCAGCTGGCCGCGGTGCAGGCACGGGTGGTCACCCTCGACCAGACCATGACCACCGACACCGCTCGGGTGGCAGCCCTCGATCAGCAGGTCCGTGACGACAAGGCCAACCTCGCAGCGTACGTGCGCTCCGTCTACAAGTCAGGTGGATCGGAGGGGGCGATGGCCTACGTCATCGCGTCGGGCAACCTCGGCGACGCCATTCAACGGGTCGCCGAGCTCGACCGGGTGAACCAGGCCGGCAAGATCCTGCTGACCCGCATCGCCGACGCACAGGCGGCCGCCACGCAGGCGCTGACCGACGCCACCACCGCGCGACAGCAGGCCCAGGTGGCCAGCGAGCAGGCGGCCACCGCCGAGGCCGTCGTCGCGGTGGAAGAGGTACAGCTCCAGACAGCGGCCGTCGCCGCCAGCCAGTACGTGAACACGGCTCAGAATCAGCTCACCTCCGCCCAGCAGGCAGCCGCCAAGGTGGCCGCCGCGGCGGCGGCAAGGGCAGCGGCCACCGCGGCCGCGCAGCGGGCGGCGCAGCACGCCGCGCAGACCAGTGGCGCCGTCTTCACGCCGGTGGCCGGGTCGACCTTCACCATCGACACCGACCTCACCAGGCCGTCGGGCGAGACTGCCGCCAAGCTCGACGCCTTCCTCAGCGGCACCGCTCTCGCCGGGCTCGGCGGCAGCTTCATCGCCGCAGAGCGCGCCTACCACGTCAGCGCGCGCTACTTCACGGCTCACGCGATCCTCGAGTCGGCCTGGGGGACCAGCGCCATTGCGCAGGACAAGCACAACCTCTTCGGCTACGGGGCCAATGACGCCAACCCCTACGGTGATGCGGTGACCTTCGCAAGCTTCAACGCCTGCATCCAGTACGTGGCCCACAAGGTCGCAAGCAACTACCTGTCACCGAGCGGAGCCTTCTACCACGGGCCCACGCTTCGTGGGATGAACGTCGACTACGCAACCGACCCGCTGTGGGCGAGCAGCATCGCGCGCATCGCCAACACCATCCCGGACTGAGCCCCCTCGCTCCGGCCTAGACTGCAGCGCCGTGCAGCATCCCGTCGGCGCCCACGCGCTGCTCGCCGACGGGCGCACCGCTGCGCTCGTGGACCCGGACGGCAACATCGCGTGGCTGCCCTGGCCGCGCATCGACTCGCCACCGTGCCTCCTGTCGATCCTCGACGACGTGGTCGGGGGGAGATTCGCAGTGGCCCCGGCCGACCCCACCTCCACGGTGATCGAGCGCGCCTACGAGCCGGGGACCCTGGTGCTGCGCACGGTGTGGAGCACCGACCACGGTGAGCTCACCGTGCACGAGGCGCTGGCCTGGGATGACCCGCCACGCCTGCTTCGCACACTGCGCGCGCGGGGAGTGGTCGACGTCGTGGTGCAGCTGTCACTGGCGCCGAATGCGGCGCGGGCGCACGGGTTCGCGACGGCAGAAGACAGCACGCTGTCGGTGCGCGGTGGCGGCGTTGACATGATCGTGCGCGCACCAGGCGAGTGGACGGTGGACGACAACGGGGTGGCTGCGTGCCGGTTCACCGTGGACTCCGCGGGTGGCACGGTGATCCTCTGCGACGCGGGCGCGGCACGCGTCTCGCCGTCGCTCGATGGCACGCGCGCCCACTTCGCGACGATGGTGCCGGGACCACTGGCTCTGACACCGAACGCCATGGCGTCGACTGTGCTCGGTGACACCACCGGGCGACACCTCCTCCGTCACACGGCTGCCGTGCTCACCGGTCTGCGCCAGCGCGGCGGGGGCATCGTCGCCGCGCCGACCAGCTCGCTGCCGCAGTGGCCCGGGAGCGCCCGCACCTGGGACTACCGGTACAGCTGGCTGCGCGACACGGCGCTGGCTGGGATGGCCATGCTCCGTGCCGGGCTGCTCCACGACGCCGCAGGGCTCGGGGATTTCCTTGGAGCGGCGACGACATTGCTGCCGCCGGCGACGCTGCTGCGGGTCGACGGCTCGGCGCCTCCGCGCGAGGAGACGCTCGAGCATCTGCGCGGGTACCGCAACGCACGCCCGGTGCGCCTCGGCAACGGCGCATCCAAGCAGCCGCAGCTCGACGTCGCAGGGGAGCTGCTCGAGTTCGCCGCGGGCCTTGCCGCGCGCGAAGCACTGCCGCGGAGCTTTGGCCGGGGAGTGGTGCGCGTGGCCGACTGGACGTCCGAGCACTGGGACGAGCCGGACCACGGCATCTGGGAGATCCGCGGCCGGCCCCGCCGCTACACCCACTCGCGAGTGATGGCCTGGGTCGGCCTCACCAGCGCGGCGACGCTCGCCGACGAGGGGGTGGTCGCCGGCAATGCCGCTCGCTGGCGCGCCGCCGCGCAGGACATCCGCGCCGACGTGCTGCGCGGCGCAGGGCCGCTGCAGCTCACCGACGCCGGCGGTGGCGCCGATGCGGCGCTCTCCCAGGCGGTGCTGCTCGGGCTCTTCGACCCCGGCGACCCGCGGGCGGCGGCGACGCTGGACTCCATCACCAGCGGCCTGGAGCGCGACGGGCTCATCGACCGTCACGACGCGGAGCAGGACACCTCGACAGATCCCTGTGCCCCGTTTGTGTTTCCCACCTTCTGGCTGTCGGAAGCCCTGCCCCGCATCGGCCGCGACGGCTCGCGCCACTTCGTCGCCGCAGTGTCAGCCCGCGGTTCTCTCGACCTGTTCGGCGAGGTCGCTGACCCGAACGACAACTCGCCGCTTGGCAACTACCCGCAGGTGCAGAGCCACGCGAGCTTTCTGCTGGCCGCGACCGACCAACCGAGGCGGTAGCGCTGGCGGCGTCTACGTCGGGCTGACCACTCCGCTGGTCCTGACGACCTCGATGCCGCGTTGCTCGAGCTCGCGGATCACCACGTTGATACCGATGCTGTCGCTGGTCATGTGCCCGGTGATGACCAGCGTGTCGTCCTCGTCGGCCACCGCGCGCAACCGTTGCAGCTCACCCTCGTCGCAGTGCATGGCGAAGATGGTGTCGACGCCGACTCTGAAGTACTCGTTGAAGACCGGAAAACCGCCGTTGATGCCGCCCGCGATGGCCACGGTCCAGCGTCCCAAGCGATTTGAGGTGGAGCCCACCCACGGCTGTGGCCGCGCATGCCCGCGGCCGTACTCGGGAAACGTCTCGCCCATCCACTCGATGGCGTCGCCGACGGTTGCGTCAGCGGACGCGTGGGCGCGCAGCACGTCGACGATCGCACCACGGGTGATGATGTCGCAGGCGAGGTGGACGTTGCAAAGCGGCATGCCGATCAGCCGCGCACCGTCGACGATGGCGTTGACGTTGCTCATGTGCAGGGCACGTTCGAATGCCTCCCGCCGCGCAGTGACGGCCAGCTCGGCGGTCTCGTGCGGAATGCCCTCGGCACTCATCTGGTCGACCTGGCGATGGATCACCTCGGCCATCCGGGTGCGCGCGCGGTCGCCGAGCGGGTGATGCGCGATCACCGCATCGAAGCCGTTCTGTTGCGCCCAGAGAACCTCGGCGAGGCTGATGTCGACGCCGAAGAGCACCCGATGCACATCGACAGCGGATTCGACGTACACCTGCGAGTCCGCGGGCACCGAGTCGCAAGCCGCGAGCTCTGCCGACCAGTCGAGGAT
>CATPCA010000151.1 GCA_955652545.1 Candidatus Dormiibacterota bacterium | reverse complement strand
CGCCGGCGCGGCGATCCTGGAGGTAGTCGGCGACCAGCCGCGAGAACGCCGTCTCCGGGGCCGCGGTGACCACCGTCAGGGGACTCATCAGCCCTGCAACCTCCGCCAAATCTATCTGAGCGAATCGTCCACTGGACTCGCTGCTATGAAGCGACTGCCACCTCCGATTGTAGGCAGCAGAAACCGGCTTGTACAGGGGTGAAAGTCGCTGTATTCGTATTCAAAATGAGCGACGGAGCCGACGGTCAGGATTGAACTGACGACCTACCGCTTACGAGGCGGTTGCTCTACCACTGAGCTACGTCGGCGCGGGCCCCTATGGTACGCGGGCCTCCCGGGCCGGCTCGCTCAGGGCAGGCCCGCATGGGGCACATCGACGCGCGTGGTGAGCAGGACTGCCTCGCGGCTGTCGCGCCGGTTGGCCTCGAAATAGTCGGGCGCGGCGCAGAGCAGCAGCGTTCGACCGTCATCGCCGCCGAGCATGCAGGCGAAGATGCCGAGCCCCTCCGGCGCGCGGACCTCGTCGACGATGTCGCCGCCACGCGCAACGCGGATGCAGCGGCCGCCGATCCCGTCAGCGGCCCAGATGTGCTGCTCGGCGTCGAGCGCGCACCCGTCAGGTGCGACACGCAGTTGTTCCATGGTGTCGATCGCCGGCCCGAGAGTGACCTCGGGGCCGAGCTGCGCCCAGACGCGGCGGTCGCGCAGCGTGCCGCCGTCGTCGATGGTGAAAGCGGTGTAGCGGTTCCCGAGGGTCTCGCCGACGATCAGGGTGCCGCCATCGTCGGTGACCACGGCGCCGTTGGGGAAGATGAGCCCCTCTGCTGCCACGGTCACAGTGCCGTCCGGGTCGACCCGCTTCAGTGACGCGCTCACCGGGTCGTCGAAGGCCATGAGGTCGAAGCCGAAGTCGCCCACCCAGGCCCGGCCGTGCGCGTCGACGATGAGGTCATTGAGGACGCCGGTGCAGACATCGGAGAGATCGGCATGCTCGGTGACGGTGCCGTCGCCGTGATGCCTGAGCAGCCGGTGGTCACGCATCGAGACGACCAGCATGTCGCCGTCGGGCAACCACCCGAGCCCCGAGGGCTGCCCCTCGACGTCGAGAACGCGCTCCTCGTCGCCCTCGGGTGTGATGGCGAACACGGCGTGGCGGTACATGTCGGACACCCACCAGCGGCCGTCCCGCCAACGCGGGCCCTCGAAGAACGCGCCGCCCTCCAGCAGCACGGTCAACTCGTGGTCGGACACCGGCGCACTGTAGCGTCGCCGGACGCCGCCCCGGTCTCACCACCAGCCTGCCAGCCGGGGGGCTCCGGTACCCTTGCCAGTCCCATGACTGACACCACCTCCGCACCCGCCGACGCCTCGCCCGGGCTGCTCGACGCCTACGACGCCGGCCGAGTGGAGGCGAAGTGGCGGCGGATCTGGCAGGAACGCGGCGACTACCGCACCAACCTCGACTCGCCGCAGCGCCCCTTCTACAACCTGGCGATGTTCCCCTACCCGTCGGCGGAAGGGCTGCACGTCGGCCACATGCTGCCCTACAGCGGCGTCGACATCTACGGTCGGTGGCGGCGGCTTCACGGCGACGACGTCTTCGAGCCGATGGGATTCGACGCCTTCGGCATCCACAGCGAGAACTACGCGCTCAAGATCGGCGAGCACCCGGCGGTGGTGATGAAGCGCGCGGTCAGCAACTTCCGGGACGGCCAGCTCAAGATGATCGGGGCGATGTTCGACTGGGACCACCAGGTGAACACCGCCGACCCCAACTACTACCGCTGGACGCAGTGGCTGTTCCTGCGTTTCTTTGAAGCTGGGCTCGTCGAATGGCGCGACGGCGCGGTGCTGTGGTGCCCGTCGTGCCTCACCGTGCTGGCCAACGAACAGGTGGAGCACGGGCGCTGCGAGCGCTGCGACTCCGTCGTCGAGACCCGCTGGCTGCGCCAGTGGTGGTTGAAGATCACCAAGTACGCGCAGGAGCTGCTTGACGCCCTGGACACGCTGGACTGGTCGGAGTCGACCAAGCTGATGCAGCGGAACTGGATCGGGCGGCGCGAGGGCGCGCGCATCGTGTTCGACCTCGAGGGCTGCGAGCGTCCCGATGTCGCCGTGTTCACCACCCGGCCCGACACCCTGTTGGGCGCGACCTTCGTGGTCATCGCCGCCGACCACCCACAGCTCGAGGAGTTCGTGCCCGCGGAGCGGCGCGGCGAGCTGAACGCGTGGCGCAACCGGCTTCCCGGCCCCGAGGCGGAGCCCGACTTCTCAGTCGGGATCGACCTGGGATCGACCGCGATCCATCCGCTGACCGGCGCGCGCCTGCCGGTGTGGTCGGCGCCCTACGTCCTGTACGACTACGGCACCGGGGCGATCATGGCGGTGCCCGGGCACGACGAGCGTGACCACGCATTCGCGACGGCGCACGGGCTGCCGATCGTCGAGGTCATCACCGGTGGCGACCCTGAGGCGGCCGCATACCCTGGCGAGGGCACGATGGTCAACAGCGGCGAGCTGGACGGCATGCCGTCGGACCAGGCCCGCAAGCGGATCGTCGAGATGCTGGAGAACACCCACCGCGGTGAGGCGACGATCACCTACCGGCTGCGCGACTGGCTGATCTCTCGGCAGCGGTACTGGGGTCCGCCGATCCCCATCATCCACTGCCCCAGGGATGGCCAGGTGGCGGTCCCCGACGAGGACCTGCCGGTCCTGCTGCCCGAGCTGGACGATTTCCGTCCCACCGGAACGGGGGTTTCGCCGCTGGCAACGGTCGAGGAGTGGGTGAACGTCACCTGCCCGAAGTGCGGCGGTCCGGCGCGGCGCGAGACCGATGTCAGCGATACCTTCCTCGATTCCAGCTGGTATTTCCTGCGCTACCCCTCGACGGATTTCGACGACGTGGCCTTCGATCGCGAGCGCACCAACCGCTGGCTGCCGGTGGACATGTACATCGGCGGCAACGAGCACGCGGTGCGCCACCTGCTCTACTCGCGCTTCGTGATGCGTGGCCTGCACGAGATGGGGCTGGTCAACGACCCGGAGCCGTTTGCCAAGTTCCGCGCTCACGGGATGATCGTCAAAGACGGCGCCAAGATGTCAAAGAGCCGCGGCAACGTGGTCAATCCCGACGAGTACATCGAGAAGTACGGCGCTGACACCTTCCGCCTCTACCTGATGTTCCTGGGGCCGTACACGGCCGGCGGCGACTTCCGCGACGAGGGCATCGTCGGGATCACCCGCCTCCTGCAGCGCGTCTGGCGCGGCACCCAGAGAGCCACGGTGGCCGATACCGACGACGAGGCGCGCGAACGGCGCCGCCACCGCCTCATCGGCGGCGTCGACGCGGACATCGCCGAGCTGCATTACAACACCGCGATCGCCCAGCTGATGGAGTTCGCGCGCGAGCTGGATCACGAGTCCGCGGCGGGACGTGGTCGCCTCGTCGACGCGGAGACGCTGCTGCTCTGTCTGGCGCCGTTCGCGCCGCACATCACCGAGGAGCTGTGGCAGCGCACCGGGCACGACAGCTCTGTGCACGCCCCCGGTGGCTGGCCAGAGCACGATCCCCACCTGGCCGCGAGGGTGGAGGTGGAGGTCGCGGTGCAGGTCAACGGGAAGTTGCGCGCGACGATGACGGTTCCCGCCGGCACCGGCGAGGAGGACCTTCGTCAGCGGGCGCTGGAGCTGCCTCGCATCGTGGAGCTGCTCGGCGAGGCGGAGCCGCGCAAGGTGGTGGCCGTCATCGACCGGGTGGTCAACCTCGTCGTCTAGTCGCGCACGGGCGGCGGAGCCAGCGACTTGACGTAGTGGAGGAATTCGTCGTCACGCGCGTAGCCCTCGCGCTCGTACAGGCGCTGTGCGCTGACGTTGTCCCGTGCGGTCTCCAGGTCGATCCACACGGCGCCGGCGTCGCTCGCGCCGTCGCGCACGGCGTGCATCAGGAGGCTGGCCACGCCGTGACCTCGCGCTGACTCGGCGACATAGAGGTCGTTCAGGCGCCAGGCGGCGCCAAGCTCCACCGAGGCGAAGGTCGGATAGACCTGCACGAAACCGACCACAGTTCCATCCTCCGCCTGCGCGATGTACAGGATCGATTCTCCGCGCTCGAGGCGCGCCCGCAGGAACGAGGCGGCGGCGGCGACGTCGTGGCTCTGGCCGTAGAACACGCGGTACAGCGCGAACAGCCCGGCCACGCTCTCGACGTCGGCAGGCGATGCGCGACAAACGGAGTTGGTGCTCATCAGCGACCGCGGAGCTTGCCAGAACGCTGAGCGCCGCGGCCGTGTAACCCCGGCGGTATCTCAGGGCGACAGCACTCGCTGTCGACCCCTCGGGCTCCCCAATTGGGGGGGCGGCGACGCCGGTGGCTCCCAACGCCGGCTCGCCGCCCTTACCCGCCGGCCGCGCCGCGATCGTCGCCCTCAGCCGTCCAGCCGCATCGGCGTGTGGGGGATGCCGTCCTCCATGAAGTCGTTGCCGCAGCGCACGAACCCGAACGCCGCGTACCAGGCCTCGAGCCGTGCCTGCGCCGAGATCCGCACCGGCCGCGACGCCATCGCCAGGGCGGCGTTCATGAGTTGGGCCCCGAGGCCGCGGTTGCGGTGGGACGGCGCGGTGACGACCCGGCCGATCCACGTCACCAGGACGTCGTCGGGGTACATGCGCAGGTAGGAGACGACCTCGCCGCCGGCCTCCACCCAGACATGCACCGTCTCCGGGAGGATGTCGCGGCCGTCGAGCTCGTGGTAGGGGCAGTCCTGCTCGACGATGAACGTGTCGAGGCGAAGCCGGACGATGTCGTGGAACGTCCGCGCTGACAGCTCGTCGAAGTGGGCGGAATGGACCGCCGGCGCGTTCGCCACCTCCGCACTATGCCCGCCCGAGCCGGTGAGCCGAAGCGGAGGAGCCGGTGGCGATTGTTCACCTATCGCGCCCGCTCTGGAGAATCGTTACCATCGCCGACGCCCATGGAGCTTCAGGACGACGTGGGATCGCGAGGTGTGACTTTCGCCCGCAGCGTGGGGGTGGGGGAGGCCCGCACTGTGGCCCTGGAACTGATCGACGACTTCAACAGCGTGTCCGATCCGAACGAGCT
>CATPCA010000150.1 GCA_955652545.1 Candidatus Dormiibacterota bacterium | reverse complement strand
GTGTAGATCTCCGTCCTCGCGGAAAAAATATAAAAATCATCAATGGTCAGCTCGACACCGGCGTCGGCGGCAATCGCCAGCAGGTGGAGCACGGCGTTGGTGGAGCCGCCGGTGGCGGCGACGCACGCGATGGCAATTTCGAACGCGTCCCGGGTCACCAGGCTCCGTGGCCGGACGTCCTGCTCGACGAGGCGCACCGCGAGCCTCCCGGCAGCCTCGGCGGCGGCGGGCTTGTGCTCGTGGGTGGCGGGGATGTCATTCGCTCCAGCCGGGCTGAGGCCGAGGAACTCCATCGCCGTGCTCATGGTGTTGGCGGTGAACTGTCCCCCGCAGGCCCCGGCACCGGGACACGCGGCAGCCTCCACGGCCTCCAGCTCGGCGTCGTCGGCGCGCCCGGCGGCGCGCGCGCCGACCACCTCGAAGACGTCCTGGAGGGTGATGTCGTGCCCGCGATGGCGCCCCGCCGCGATCGTTCCACCGTAGAGGATCAGGCCCGGCAGGTCGAGACGGCAGAGGGCCATCGCCGCCGCCGGGATGGTCTTGTCGCAACCGACGATGAGCAACAGCCCGTCGAAGCTGTGACCCCGGGCCACCAGCTCAATGGAGTCGGCGATGACCTCTCGCGAGACCAGTGACGCGCGCATTCCCTCAGTCCCCATCGCCACCCCGTCGCTCACGGCGATGGTGTTGAACTCCATCGGCGTGCCTCCCGCCGCCCGGACGGCCGCCTTGGCATGCTCGGCCAGGAGGCGGTGATTGAAGATGCATGGCATCGTCTCGATCCACGCGTGACCGACGCCGATGATCGGTTTGGCAAGGTCCTCTGCCGAGAACCCGATGGCGCGCAGCATCGCGCGCGCGGGCGCGCGATGTGGCCCGTCGGTCATCACCGCGCTGTGCCGCTTGCTGCGGCTGCTGCCGTTGCCGCTCATGTGCGGCGGGAGTCTATCCGGTCGCCGTCGCGGCGGCGATCGGCGCTGCAGATCCAGCCTTGCTGATCAGGCCCGGGCGATGGTAGGGTCCGGTCATGCGACATATCGCGCGCTTCTATTTTGCTCGGCCGGCCATGCGGCTGCCGAGGGGTCCTCAAGCCTAGCGCGCAGTCGTCACCAAGACCGGCTTCATCAATGATGGGTCGGTCTTCGGCAGAGCCCCGCGGAGTGACCCACTCACTTCACGGAGGAACTCGCAATGGAGATCGATGCACTGATCCCCAGCGCCACCCGCAACGCCCGCGCACGCCCGGTCGCCATCGGCGACGTGCTCATCGGCGGCGCCCGTGTCCCCGTCATCAGCGGGCCGTGCGCGGTGGAACCCAACTACGTCGCCCATGCGCGCGCCGCCGCCGAAGCTGGCGCATCCATCCTGCGCGGCTGCGTCCATAAACCCCGCACCCGGCCGGAGTCCTTCCAGGGAATGGGGTGTGCCGGACTCGAATTGCTCGACGAAGCGCGCCATGTGACCGGGCTGCCGATCGTTGCCGAACCGCTGGAGGTGGAGCACGTGGCCCAGCTCCTTCCCCACGTCGAGGGACTGCTGATCGGCGCCCGCTCCATGTACAACACCCCGCTCCTGCGCGCAGCCGGACGATCGATGCTGCCGGTGATCGTCAAGCGCTCCATGTCGGCCACTTTCGACGAGTGGCTCGCCGCCGCACGCTACGTGCTTCTCGAGGGCAACGACCAGGTGGTGCTCTGTGAACGGGGCATCCGCACCTTCGAGACCGCCACCCGCAACACTCTCGATCTCTCCGCAATCCCGGTGCTCCGCGACCGCACCGACCTGCCCGTGATCATCGACCCCAGTCACGCCGCGGGGCGGTCGTCGTGGGTGCCCGCGCTGGCCGTCGCTGCCGTTGCCGCGGGCGCCGACGGCTTGCTCGTCGAGTGCCACCCGGATCCCGAAAGCGCACTGTGCGATGCGGCCCAGGCGATCAGCCCGACGACCCTGGCACACATCGTGCGTGCCACCGAGCTGCTCGTGACCACTGCCAGGCCGGCGGCGGCGGCCACCGTTGAGGAGTGCCGCACCGCCATCGACAGTGTCGACTCCGCGCTGGCCTGTCTCCTGGAGAGACGGGCCACGTTGGTTGCGCGGACGGAACGGATCAAGCACGAGTCCGGCGTCCCCATCCGCGACCGGCGTCGCGAAGCCGAGGTGACAGCCCGGGTCGCCCGCCTTGCTCCTCAGCTCGGGCGCGACGGCGCCAGCGCTGTCATGACAGCTGTCATCGACGCATGCGTTGCCACCGCGCTCGCCGGTGGCTGAATGTGTACCGAAGATGGTGTGGGTACCGATGATGTCGAAGCATTGAGCCGGGTGCTCTGTTCGACGTCTCATCAGGAGTAGTCCTCGCCTCCCCTGTTACGGTCGGTACGGTGACCCCTGGTCCGACGTCAGCCAAAGCCGACCGCACCGGGGTGGTGCTCACCGCTCTTTCGGCTTCCCTCTTCGGCAGCCTCGCGATCTACGGAAAGTTCGCGGACCGCAGGGGCATTCCACTCACGGAGCTGCTCGCGGTGCGTTTCGGGCTGGCGGCGATCATCCTGTGGGGCCTGGCGCTGGTGAGGCGCGAGCGCCTGTGGTGGGGGCGCCGCACCATCGGGCTGGCCGTCATGGGGTTGCTCTATGTGGGACAGGCGGCGACCTACTTCACCAGCCTGAAGACCATTCCCGCCGCAGTGACCAGCATCCTTCTCTACCTGTACCCGGTCGTCGTGATGCTGCTCGCCGCTGCCTTCCTGGGCGAAGGGCTCAGCCGGGCGCGGGTGCTTGCTCTTGTCGTTGCGATCGCCGGCGTGTTCGCCGTGGTTGATCCCCTCAACGCCCACGGGTCCATCGACTTGGCCGGTGTGCTG
>CATPCA010000149.1 GCA_955652545.1 Candidatus Dormiibacterota bacterium | reverse complement strand
GCCGCCGCCGCCCCCACCGCCGGCCTTCGCCGCGTTCGGGCAGGTGCACGCGGAGCGCCGATCGCGTCCGCGCGTCGGTATTGCGGTTGCGCTGGGATTGGTCACGGCGATCGTCGGCGTCCTGCTCGGCGGACGGGCGTCGACCGAGGACGGCCGCTCAGCGGCGACGACGGCGCTGGCCACCGGTGACCCTGCGCGAGCGGTCAGCCTCGATGAGGCCGTGGCGGCGCGGAGCGGCTTCCTGATGGTGTTCGATCCCGGCGCCGCGTCGAACGCCGAGCACGACGCCCAGGTGGCCCGGCTCGCCTGGGCACGACAGCTGGCCGCGGCGGGCAAGGTCGATGCGGCGGTGGCTGTGCTCGCACAGGTGGCACAGCCGGCCCTGCTCACGCAGGCCGCCCAGACACGGGCGCAGATTCTCATCGACGCGGCCGCCTCGGATGTCAAGGCCCGCCACGCGCAGCTCGCGCTGCAACGGCTGAGCGAGGCGGGGCAGGGCACTCTGCCCAGCGCCACCATCCACGAGATCGCGCAACTGCGCGCGGCCGACGAGGTCGGTGCCGCAGCAGAGTTGGTCGCCGCCAACCGGGCGCCCGACGCTCTTGCCCTGCTCGACGACGCCGCGGCGCACGGTGCCGCAGCCGCGGCGGCCTCCGAATACCCGGCGACGCTGCTGGCCGCGGCGCGGTCGGAGGTGTCGACCTTCGACCTCGAGCATGCCGCAGCAACGCTGCAGCGCCTGGTGAGGGGCTATGCCTCGTCGTCGCAGGCCAACACCGCGCGCGCGATGCTCGCCACAGCCCAGCCGGTGTCTGGATCGCTCGTCGACACCGCCGGCCACGGCGCCAGCGGCCGCGTCCGGCTCAGCATCCACTTCACGCAGCTTCCCGGCGGCGGCTACGTGACCGCCGCCCCCTTCTACACGGGCACGGCCAACAGCAACGGCGACTTCACCATCCGCTCGGTCCCGGTGGGAGGCCCCTACGTCCTCGAATACTTCCGCGGCGGCAACTGGATGACGCTGGTGGATCCGCGCACCGACCAGCCGGCCAACCCGGTCACGGTCAGGTCGCTGGTGCCCGAAGACCTGACCTTCATCGTGTTGCCCGCCTAGGCAGATCCGCCCCAAAACCACTGTCGCCGCTGCCTACCATTGCGACCATGGGAGGGGAGCGACGGCCGCGGCGTCGCGCCGGCTCGGCCGGCCGGGGACAGGCGACCATTGAATTCGCGTTCGTGGCGCCGCTGTTCCTCCTCTGCTTCTTCGCAGCGATCGATTCCGGGCTGTGGGCGATCCAGACGAGTGCCTCGGTGTCCGCTGCCGACCAGGCCGCACGACTCGCCGCGGCCGCAGCAGGAACGCCGCAGAGCCAGGCCACTCCGTCACCAAGGGTGCTGTTCACGGCGGTGCGGAGCCAGTTGCAGAGCGCGCTGTTCGGCACCCACGTCGTCGCCTGGTGTGACCCGGCCGGGGCGACCTGCCCGTCCCCGCCCATCGCGACGACGCCGCAGGGCGATTTCGCGCACTGCCCCATCGATCCGGAGGAGGTCGAGCGGCACTTCGGCCCGCGGACTGTCGCCGTGTGTGACGACACCAGTGCAGCGCCACCGCCCTGTCCGGCGACGCCGCTGCCACCGACGCCGCGCTGCGGCGATCCACCGATCGTGACGGTCCATGTCATCGGCTTCCTGGCGTCGCTGGTGCCTCCTCTCAGCGGATTCGGCTGGCACGCAGGCGAGATTCCCATCGACGTGGTGGCGACCACTCACACGCTGCGGTTCGCGTCGTGATCCGCCGCACCCGTGCGCGCCGCCACCGCAGGAGCATGGACGCGCAGGCGGTCATCGAAACCGCGATCGTCATCCCGGTTCTGCTCGCACTGATCAGCGCGTTCCTTGCGGTCATGGTGCAGGTGTCGGCGCAACAGGAGATGGACGCCGCCACAAAGCTTGCCGCGGAGTCGTTCTTCCAGGCGCCGCGGCTGGCAACGGACAGCATCGGCACCACGTGCTGCCCGCAGAGCACGGGGGCCGCAGACTCGCTCGACACCAGCGGCATGCCCAAGGGTTGCCGATTTGCGGCCGAGACCTTCTACGGAACGATGGCGTCTCGCCGCTACCTCGCCTTTGCGGCGCAGCGCGACGTCGCTGCACATCCGCTCTGTCGTCGCGACGGCGCGCCGATCGGCAACGCGCAGAGATCCTTCATCACGTGCGATATCGACGCCGTGGACACCGCCCTGAATCCCCCGCAGGGGCTGCGCGTGGTGCGCTGCGCGGCCCACGCGACGCTCGATTTCTCTCACACACCGCTGGCGTGGGCGGTCGTCTGGAACCCGACCGTCTCCGCCACCGCCGAGGCCATCCCACCTCCGTTCCGCCAATGACAGCTGCGGATCGGCGAGGGCAGCGAGGCCAGATGATCATGATGATGGCGCTGGCGTTCGCGCTCTTCCTGTTCGGCCTGGTCGCGCTGGTCGCCGATGCCGCGTACCTGTTCGTCTGGTCATCACGTGTGCAGGCGGCCGCGCAGAACGCTGCCCAGGCGGGAGCCAATTCGGTCGACCCGCAATACCTGTACGGCCAGAGTGACCACGTCGTCAACCTCGGGGCCAGCGGTGGGCTGATGGCGTTCGAGCGAGGATGCGTGCAGATTGGTGACGAGTCGGCGCAGCTCACCGGGCCGGGAGGTGCCGCCGAGACCGCCGACCTGCCGCAGGCAGCCGGTAACGGTGTGCGATGCGTCAGTGATGGGTGCCAGGTGTACGCGTTCGTGGAGAAGACGGTGCAACTGCCACTCCCGCTGTTCGGCGACAGCGTCGTGGTTCGCGGCGTGTACTACGCAGCGCCGGTGGTCGGTGCCACCAGTGCGGCATCCACGCCGTGCACGCACCGCGCCTGGGTCAGCGTCGCGCCGGCGTCG
>CATPCA010000148.1 GCA_955652545.1 Candidatus Dormiibacterota bacterium | reverse complement strand
GTCCGCGACGGTGCGGCGCAACAGCTCCTGGTCCCGGGTCAGAGTGAACCCCACCTCGACGTCTCCTCCGCGGTGGCTGCATTGAGACGACGGAGGGTGCCACAAACGCGCGCGCACGCCGAGCCGCGGCTGACGGTCCGAGCCTCAGTCGGCGGCCAGGTTCGCCAGGCCGCCCCACATCAGTGACATGAGGCTGGCGGTGGCGTCGGCGACAGAGACACCCGGGCGGTCGCGGCGCCACAGCGCGACCCGCTCGCAAGCACCGATGATCGCCTGGGCGAACGCCGCGAGATCCTCTCGGCGCGCATGGGGGAACTCGACGGCGAGCCGTTCTGCGACATAGGTCGCCTGGTCGTGCCGGATCGCCTCGAGCGCCTCGGCAGCCTGCCCGACCACCGCGCTCTCCCCGACCAGCGTGAACCACCCCTGCCCGTGGGACTCGATGAAGTTGAAGAACCCGGTGAAGCCGGCAGCAAGCACGCCGGCCGGGCCATGCCCCTTCTCCACCGCGGCGGCGATCGCTTTCAACAGCTGCGCGCCGGAGCGCCGGATGCAGGCCGCCATCAATCCTTCCTTGGAGCCGAAATGGTCGTAGAGGATGGGCTTGGTGACGCCCGCCCGCAGCGCGATCTCGTCCATCGAGGCCTCGCGGAAGCCGCGCGCCGCGAACACCGCCTCGGCAACGTCGATCAGCTGCTGCTCGCGCTCAGCCTTGGGAAGTCGGCGCCGCGCCCCTGTCTCGATCACGGTCTTGGCTCCCGATGGTGTGGTTACCTAGAGTAGGTTACTGCAAGTAGGTTCGATATCGCAACTGCGCTGGGGCGCGGAGGGAGTGTCATGGAGTCGGTGGTGGTCGACAGTCTCCAGCAGACCGGTCCGGTGTGGTGGATACCGCTCGGCCTGGGGATCGCGGCGCTCGTGGGCGGCCTCGCAGCGCTGAGCCACGCCGGCGACGCACATACCCACCCGCTCCGCCGGCCCTTCGACGTCTTGGCCCGCCTCACCGGCGTCCCGGCGTGGTGTGCGGCCGGGGTCGGGATCGCGCTGTGGTCGCTGGGGGTGGCGCTCCTCGGCTTCTCCTGGGACGTCGCGTGGCATGCCGACCTCGGCCGCGACCAGGCGCTCCTCACCCCGCCGCACCTGATGATCCTCGCCGGGCTCGTCGGCATCGGCGTCGCCGCCCTGGCTTCGATCGCGCTGGCCACAGCGGACCGGGCCAAGGTCGGCGTGGCGATCGGACGCCTGCGCGTCCCGTGGTCTGCCCTGCCGATGGGGATCATGGCCACTGGCGCAGTGATCGGTTTCCCGCTCGACAACTACTGGCATTCCGTCTACGGCATCGACGTGACCATGTGGAGCCCGACGCACCTACTCATGATCGGTGGGGCGTCGCTGACCCCGGTCGCGGCCTGGCTGATGCTCGCGGAAGCGGGACCGCCGTCGCCTGGGAGAGGACGCGCGAAGCTTCTGTCCGAGGCACTCGCCGCGGCGACGCTGCTCGGGATGTCGGCGTTCCAGCTCGAGTTCGACCTCGGCATCCCCCAGTGGCAGGCTCTATACCACCCCGTGCTGATCGCGCTGGCGATGGGCGTTGCGCTGGTCGCCGCCCGCGAGGCACTCGGCAGCGGGGGCGCGCTGCGCGCCGTGGCCGCCTTCCTGGTGCTGCGCGGCCTGATCGCGCTGCTCGTTGGGCCGGTCTTCGGGCTCTCTCTTGAGCGGTTCCCGCTGTACATCGGCGGCGCGCTCGTGGTCGAGGGCGTGTTCGCGGCCACGCCGCGGATGGTGCCGGCGCTACGGGTGCTGATCACCGCCCTGTTGCTCAGCACCGCCGGCCTGGCGGTGGAGTGGGGATGGACGCAGGTGTGGAGCTCGCAGCCCTGGCATCCCCGCCTGCTCGCATCGTGGTGGGTGGTCGTCGTCATCGCTGTCGCCGGGTCGTTCCTCGGTTCCGCGCTGGGCCGCGCGGTCGCACACCGCCCGCAGGTGGTGCACTTTTCCGGCGTCGCCGCGGCGTTTGCCGTCATGGTGGCCATGCTGGCTGTGCCATTCCCGCGCCACGGTCTGGACGCCCGTGCGACGCTGACCGCCTCCCCGGCGGGTGCGCGCGTCCCCACCATCACGCGCGAGGGGCTGGCCAGCTACGAGCAGGACGTGACCGTGTCACTGACGGTGTCGCCGGACTCCTCCGTCGACGACGCCGACGTGTTCCGCGTCTTCACCTGGCAGGGCGGCAGCCTGGTCATCAGCCCGCTCCACCCCACCGCCGGCGGGCGGTACGTCATCGACGCGCCGGTTCCGTCGGGCGGGTCGTGGAAGAGCATCGTGTTCCTCGAGAAGGCCGACGTGGTCGCAGCCATCCCGGTGTCCTTCCCCGCCGATCCCACCTACGGCCTGGCGGCGATCCCCGCGCCGTTCGGGACGTCACGCACGGCGACGTTCGAACCCGCGTCGGCCTACCTGACCCGCGAGACTCACGGGGGTAGCGCGCTGCCGGCTGTCCTCGCCTACAGCGCCCTGGCGGTGATCGGCATCACGTGGTGCGTGGCGGTGATCGGCGTGAGCGAGGCGATGCGGCGCCGATTGACCGCCACACTCACCGTGCCGACAGCACTGGGCGGCGCCGGGCGTTGACCCGGTAGCCGATCGCTCCCCACCGATAGCCGCCGCTTAACCGCGACTTAAGGGCGCTGGCTCTACGTTGTCACGACGGTCATGGCCGCTGATACCGCCGCATCGCGCATCGTGCGACTTCGCACGTCCGTCCGCGCCGCGGGCGGCTTGGTGATTCGTCGAGGCGCCGACTGCGAGATCCGCGTCGCGCTCGTCCACCGACCCAGGTACGACGATTGGTCGTTCCCCAAAGGCAAGCAGCGCCGCGGCGAGACCCTTCTGTCCGCCGCCCTCCGTGAGGTCAGGGAGGAAACCGGTCTGCTCTGCATTGCCGAGGAGGTGCTCGGTGTCACCGAGTATGTCGACCGCCGGGACCGGCCGAAGCTGGTCCGGTACTGGGCGATGAACGCCGTGGCCGGCGGTTTCGAGCCCAACAACGAGGTCGATTCGATGGCCTGGGTGCGTCCGACCGAGGCTGTGCTCAGGCTCAGCCATGATCACGACATCGAGCTCCTCAATGC
>CATPCA010000147.1 GCA_955652545.1 Candidatus Dormiibacterota bacterium | reverse complement strand
CCAGGACCCGGGTGATGGTGGCGTCGCAGGCCAGGCGCTGCACGGTGCGGGCGGCGAGGAGCCCGGCGAACTCCATCTCGCCCGCCGGGGCGCCGCGCAGGTCGCGGAGGGTTGCCAGCGTGGTGGTCACCTGGAGGTGGGAGCGCTGGCTGCTCGACAAGGCCGCGACGCTCACCGTGCAGCGCTTCCGGACGGTCTGCGACCACGTCCGCCACGCCGCCGACCGGGCCGCCTTCCTCGAGGACCAGGTGGCGGGCCGCGAGCAGCGCACCCTCACCCTCACCGCCTTCGAGGGCGGCTGTGTCGAGGTCGCCGGCCTCCTCGACCCCGAGGGCGGCGCCCTGCTCCGGACCGCGCTCGACCCGCTGGCCCGGCCCCTGGGGCGCGACGACCTCCGCTCCCGCGAGCATCGCTATGGCGATGCGCTGGTCGAGCTCTGCGCCCAGCGCCTCGACACCGGCCAGATCCCCCAGACGGCGAGCCAGCGCTCCCACCTCCAGGTGACCACCACGCTGGCCACCCTCCGCGACCTGCGCGGCGCCCCGGCGGGGGAGATGGAGTTCGCCGGGCTCGTCGCCGCCCGCACCGTGCAGCGCCTGGCCTGCGACGCCACCATCACCCGCGTCCTGGTCGACGCCCCGTCCCAGGTCATCGACGTGGGCCGCTCCGAGCGGGTGGTGCCGGCGGCGCTGCGGCGGGCGCTCAACGCCCGCGACGGGGGCTGCCGCTGGCCGGGATGCACGCGTCCCCCGTCCTGGACGTCGGCACACCACGTCGTCCACTGGGGCCACCTCGGCCCCACCGACAGGGACAACCTCGTGCTCCTCTGCCGCCACCACCACTGGTGCGTCCACGAGGGCGGCTGGACGCCGGTGCACACCCACGACGACGGCATCCTCGCCCTCTCCCCGGTCGTGGGCGTGATGACCCCCCTGCGCGACCCGGGCCCGGTGCTGCCGGGGTCCTCGCCGCCGACCGCTTCCGCGCCGCTACTGCCGGGCTCGCTCCCGCCGACCGAATCACGGCCTGTGCTGCCCGGGTCGCCGCCGACCGCTTCCGCGCCGCTACTGCCGGGCAGGCTCCCGGCGACTACGGCATCCGCCCACGCACATCGCGCTCGGGAGCCCGCCCTGCCACCGGCATGAGGCGGGGGCTCCATCCGCACCCAGATCGCATCGCGTCGGCTTCAGCACGCAAAGGCGATCGACACCGACCTCACGGATTGCGGCTGAGCTCGGGTGCGTGGAACGTGAACATCCGGTCCGCGTCGACCCGCCAATACACCACACCTGCCTCGAGAAACGTCAAGAACTCGTCGCCATATCGCGGCAGGTACACCTCGAGCACGGTCTCGCGAAAACCACGCTGATCAGCGCCATCGAGGTCGATCTCCACAGCCCGGCCATGGACGGTCACCGCCAGGTGCTCGCCGGGCAGATGGGTGGCGCTGACGTTCGGCCGCACCTCCAGGTGCCGATACCTCAATGAGTCGCGCGACGAGCTGAAGTAGAAGGCACCGCGGTAGAAGATGCCGTCCACTGCTCCGACGATCGGCCGCCCGTCGGAGGTCACTGTGGCGAGCGCGAGCAGGCTCATCCCCGTCAACCGTTTGCACACCGCGTCACCGCTGAGACGACGTTCCGTAGTCGCGATGCTCACCAGGTGCGGACCCGCCTCGGCGAAGCTGCGATCGATCAGGTCGTCGAGGTGAGCGATGTCCTCCGGCGACTCGTGCACGCCGCAGACACTAAGACGTCAGAGGGTCACGCCGCGTATCTGGCGTCTCCGCCAGCGCTGCCGCGAGAGGGCGACGCCGTCATCGCCGTCAGCGACACGCCCCAATCGCAGCCTTCAGAGGGTCACACCGCCGCCGCCGTCGCCGCGCGCCCGTTCGGCCTCAGCCTCCCGCTCATAGGGAACCGGCTCCTCATCCTCCGCCGCCGGCGTGGTGACCACGGGTATCTCCACGCGCGGCGGTTGGTACCGAACACCAAAGAACGGCCCGACCGCCATCAGCACACCGACGAATGCGTCGCGAAGCGCCGAGTCGTGCCGCTTCATAACTCCACTATAGGCCCGCGCGCAGCGCAAACAGCCGGTCAGCCGACAGGTCCACCTGCCGGCGCCCGCGTGTCGTTGTCCCGGCTGCCGAACACCTTGCGCCCCACCCACCGAACCGGGTCCCAGTGGTTGTCGGCAACGCGCTCCTTGAGCGGGATGATCGCGTTGTCGGTGATGTGGATGTGCTCAGGGCACACCTCCGTGCAACACTTGGTGATGTTGCAATAGCCGAGCCCACCCTCAGCGCGCGTCTCCTCGGTGCGGTCGAGGATGTCCTTGGGGTGCATCTCCAGCCCGGCGACCCGCACGAAGAAGCGCGGCCCGTAGAACTTCTCCGCGAGCCCATGAGTGCGGTTGACGTGGCAGACGTCCTGGCACAGGAAGCACTCGATGCACTTGCGGAACTCGTAGAGACGGTCGATGTCCGCCTGCTGGATTCGCCACGGCGTGCCGTCGTCGGGGGCCGCTGTGAACGGCGGAATCTCCTTGTTGATCTCGTAGCTGCGCGACACGTCGGTGACCAGGTCCTTGATCAGGGGAAAGGCCTTCATCGGCCGCACGGTGATGGGCCCCGCGGGAAGGTCGTCGACGCGCGTCTTGCACATCAGCAGGGGTTTGCCGTTGATCTCCGCGCTGCACGATCCGCACTTGGCTGCCTTGCAGTTCCAGCGCGCGGCCAGGTCGGTGTCGAGGTTGTGCTGGATGTAGTGGATGGCATCGAGCACCACCATCCCGACGACACCGGGCACCTGGTAGGCCACCTCCCCCTGGTCGTCGTCGGGGGTGCCGCGGAAGACATTGAGCGTGATCGTCTCGCCGGTGAGGCCGGGGTCCCATGTCGTCATGACGCGCTCTCCACTGCCACAGCGGCGGGCATCGCGTCGGGTTGGAGATACCCCTTGGGCAGCTTGGCCGGGTCGTAGAAGCGGCTCCGCGCGAGCAGGGGCACCATCTTGTCCGGCAGCGGCGACAGTTTCGCGGCATCGACCTTCATGGAGTCGCCGTCGCGACGGGTCACGTAGTTCACCTTGCCCTGCTCGGCGTCCTGCTCGAGGAAGTCGAAGCGCCACTGCGAGCCGCGGCTCTCCTGGCGACGCAGGGCACTGCGCACGATCGACTCGCTGACCGTCAGCATGAAGGTGACGTCTCTGCACGTGTGCCACCCGGGGTTGAGCTCCCGGTGCCCGACCACGCGCATGCGCGTGCTGCGTTCACGCAGCTCGAGGATGGTCGACAGCGCTCGTTGCAGCGACTCCTCGCTGCGCCCGATGCCGGCGTCGTCCTGCATCGCCGCCTGCAACGCCTCGTGCAGGTGGTAGGGGTTCTCGCGGCCCGTCCAGCCGTGGCGGCTGTCGAGCGGGTCGAAGAGAGCGGTCTGCTCGGCCTCCACCTCGCGCGCGTCGATGGTCCGGTCGGCGCCGCGCGTGCGCGCGAATTCGGCCGCGGCGACGCCCGCCCGTCGACCGAACACCAGGATGTCGCCGAGCGAGTTCCCACCGAGCCGGTTGGCCCCGTGCAGCCCGCCGGCGGCCTCACCGGCCGCGTAGAGGCCGGGCACCGTGGTCGCCGCAGTCTCCGCCTCGACGCGCACCCCGCCCATCGTGTAGTGGATGGTCGGGCCCACCTCCATCGGCTCCTTGGTGATGTCCACCGACGCCAGCGCATGGAACTGCTCGTACATCGAGGGCAGCTTCTTCTTGATGTAGTCGGCGCCGCGGTGGGTGATGTCGAGGAAGGCGCCGCCATGCGGTGACCCGCGGCCGGCCTCGACCTCCTTGTAGATGGAGCGGGCCACGACGTCGCGCGAGCTCAGCTCCTTCTTGACCGGGTCGTACTCGAGCATGAAGCGCTTGTGTTCGCTGTTGAAGAGCAGACCACCCTCGCCGCGCACCGCCTCGGTGACCAGGATGCCGCGGGCCCCGGGCGGCCACACCATGCCCGTGGGGTGGAACTGCACGAACTCCATGTCGAGCAGGTCCGCGCCCGCGTCGTAGGCCATGGCGGCGCCGTCACCGGTTCCCTCCCAGCTGTTGCTGGTGTACTTGTACATCCGCCCCCATCCACCGCTGGCCAGGATGGTCGCGCCCGCCTTGATGACCACGAACTTGCCGTCGTTGCGCCGGTAGCCCATGGCGCCGACCACGCGATCCTTTCTCTTGAGAAGCCGCGTCAGCGTGTACTCCATGTAGCAGTCGGCCCCCGCCGTGTGCACTAGCTTGTCCTGGCAGGTGCGGATGAGCTCGAGGCCGGTGCGGTCGCCGACGTGGGCGAGACGCTTCCAGCTGTGCGCTCCGAATGCGCGCTGCATGATCCGGCCGTCGTCGGTGCGATCGAACAGGCCGCCCCACCGCTCCAACTCGTAGACACGGTCGATCACCTCATGGGCGTAGATCTCGACCATCTGCCAGTTGTTGAGCAGCTGTCCACCGAGCATGGTGTCGGCGAAGTGCACCTCCCAGCCGTCCTGTGCGTCGACGTTGCCGAGCCCGGCCGCGATGCCACCTTCGGCCATGACCGTGTGCGCCTTGCCGAGCAGTGACTTGGTGACGACGATGGTGCTGCAGCCGGCCTCGGCCGCCGCGATCGCCGCACGCATGCCCGCGCCACCGGCGCCGATGACGAGGACATCGCATTCGTGGGTGATGTAGCTCTCTGCGGCCATCAGAGGACCAGGTGTGGATCGACGAAGAAGCCGTGCTGCAGCAGCCGGATGTAGATGTCGGTGAT
>CATPCA010000146.1 GCA_955652545.1 Candidatus Dormiibacterota bacterium | reverse complement strand
GCGGCCAGCAGCGCGGCGATCAGGCCGCCGAGGCTGACACCCATGACGGCGACCGTCGGGGTTACCTCCTTTCGGGCCCAGGCGATGAGCGCGGCTGCGTCCTCCACCGACTGCCGGATGTTGGCGCAGATCCTCTCTGGATCGCTGCCGAAGAACCCGTCACCGCTGTGCTTGCTGGGCACGCGCCGGCGGAGGTGGAACGGCAGGTCGATCAACATGGTGTGAACGCCGTGGCCGCGCAGGCTTCTCGCCTGGAGGGAGTCCCACAGCGGAACGGGCACCGCGTAGCCATGGACGATGAGGACCATCGGCGCGTCCGGCGGCAGGCCGGGGGTGAGGTGCGCGGTCGCGATCAGCTTCTCCGCGCCAGGGTGGTGGCCGAGACCCACGCTGGGTGCCTCTAGCCGCAGCTCGCGGCTGCGGCGGTGCTCCCACTGCCCTGTGACCGTGATCGGAGCCGGGCTGGCGACGTGGCTGGCGTCCCAGAAGTCCTGCGGGCTCACCGCCTCGCGCCTCGCCAGGCCGATCGTCTCGTAGCGCAGCGCGCCGAGCCGCCAGAGGACAGCCGAGTCGATCCCCCGGTGCGCCCGACCGCGGCGCACGGGGCGCTGGTCCCCCCTCTCCTCCATCCTCATTGCACTCTGAGACTACGCCTGAGCGGCGATCAACGCGCCACGATTGACAGCTATTCGACACGCTCGTCATGGTTGAGGCGTTCGCTCGCACCTTCGTCACCACAGCGGAGGCCATTCTGTGAAGGGTTTCAAGGACTTCATCCTGCGTGGCAACGTCGCCGCCCTGGCCGTGGCGTTCGTCATCGGCGGGGCCTTCGGGGCCCTGGTGCAGGGCTTCGTCAAGGACCTAGTCACCCCACTGCTCGCCATCCCCGGCGGTGGCCAGGAGTTCGCCAATGCCACCTTCAGCATCGGCAAGGGCACCTTCCACTACGGCGACTTCGTCAACCTGGTGCTGGCGTTCGTCGCCATCGCAGCGGTCATCTACTTCGTCCTGGTGCTGCCGATGGCGAAGCTCGAGGCGCGCCGCGCCGGGCCGTCGACCGAGGCAACCACCAGGGAGTGCCCCGAGTGCCTCAGCAAAATACCGCTGGCGGCCACTCGCTGCGCGTTCTGCACCGCGCCGGTGCCCCCGGTCGGAGTCGAACCGACACCGTAGCCGGGTTTAAGCCGGCCGCCTCTGCCATTGGGCCACGGGGGCGTGGAGAGCGTAACCCGGCGACCAGCGGATCCTCGTAGACTCGGCGAGCAGATGTTCGGTCGCCGCAGCCATCCCGACGCCACCTACATGCGCAGCCAGGCGCGCGGCGGCCTGCCGGTGGCGCCCGACGTGGTGGCGCGGGGTCTGGTGATGAGCATCCTCGAGGCCGGCGACGACCCCGGTCAGCGCCGCCGCCTTGCCCAGCTGCTCATCGACACACTCGACGACCTGGCCGGGCTGCCGCCGTGCACGGTGGTGGTGGCGGACAGGCCGCAGATGCACGAGCACGACGGCCGGCGGCTGCAGAGCAAGACCTACGGCTACTACCGGTGCCGGTTCGTCGAGGGCGCCGTGACCGATGCTCGGATCCGCATCTACCACCGCACCGCGGTCAGGCAGCAGGTGATCTCGGCCAAGGTGTTCCTCAACACCGTGCTCCACGAGTGGGTGCACCACTTCGATTTCGCCGGTCTGCGCCTGGCGCGCTCGCCGCACACGGCCGGTTTCTACTCGCGGCTGCGCGCCCTCGCCGACGCCCTCGAGGTGGGATTCGTGCTGCCGCCGGAGCCCGAGGACCGCGCCGCGGCGGGCGGAGCCGGCGCGCCTGACGTCCAGGTGGGCTGAGCGAGGCGACGGTGAGAATCGAACTCACGATGGAGGTTTTGCAGACCTCTGCCTTACCACTTGGCTACGTCGCCACCCGCGCCACGGGCTCATGGAGCGCCCCGATAGTACCGGGCGGTCAGCGGCGGTGCGCGCGCCCCTTGGCTCGGTACATCGCCTGGTCGGCTGCGCTGAGCAGCGTGGTGACGTCCGCTCCATCCGTGGGGTAGACGGACACGCCAACGCTCGCGCCGACCGTCACCGTCGTGCCTTCGACCTCGATCGGTCGTTGGAGAGCATCGCGCAACACGGTGGCCATCGTCTGCGCAGCTGGCGCGCCGACGC
Organism: Candidatus Dormiibacterota bacterium; assembly: GCA_955652545.1. The sequence continues at coordinate 1,734 of CATPCA010000146.1, read as the reverse complement.
CGGGCAGGAGCACGAGGAACTCATCGCCGCCCATCCGGGCCACCGTGTCCGACTCACGAATTGACTGAACCAGGCGACTGGAGGTGGTCTGGAGGACCGCGTCGCCACAGCGATGGCCGAGGCTGTCGTTGACGTCTTTGAAACCGTCGAGGTCGATCGCCAGCAGCGCGAACGTTGTCCCACTGCGCTTGGCGGCGAGCACCGCCTGGTTGATGCGGTCATGGAGCAGCACTCGATTCGGCAGCCCGGTGAGCGCATCGTGCAGCACTTGGTGGAGCAGCGCCTCGCGTTCGACCTCGAGCTCGATCGCCAGGTTGGTCATCCGCTGGTCAAAGGCGCGCGCCACCTGGACCAGGCCGGAGTCGGAGCTCGCCCGCACGGCACGCACGGCGCCGGCCACGACCTCGCGCGGCGTGTCCAGCCGCGCGGCCTCCTCCCGGATCAGCTCCAGGACGGTGTCGCGCCAGATCAGGTGCGCGCGCATGATGTTGACGATGCAGAGCTGCTCCGACGCGGCCAGGTCGCCGCGCTCGCTGATGTAGGCCATCTCCTCTTGGGAGACGACCACGCCGTGGGCGACCCAGCGCGCGATCAGCAGCGTCGCCAACCAGTTGATGCCGCGGACACGATGCAGGTACTCGGCACTCGGCGCCCGACCCTCCCAGGTGTAGTCGCGCAGCCGCGTACTGCTCAGCTCACAGCACTCCTCGGCGCGCAGGGCGAGGGCCATGCCGAACGCGCGGGCGGCTTCGGACGGAGTGCCGCTTTCCCCGGCGCCCGCGCGAACCGCCGCACGATCGGCGAGTGGCGGCGGCTGCATATCCCGGCCATCGTAGGGTCGCTGCCGATTGGCCGTCTGCGCGGGGACAGAGCGTCACCCCTCGTGACCAGTCCTCCTTGAGAGCATCGCAGCCGTCGCCCGACCGTCACACGGGAGCGCTGCGACAATCCTCCATGTGACCGACCTCGCCGCGGAGCTCGCCGCCCGCGCTGCGCGAGTCCTGCCCGGAGGCTCGACGCACGCAGCTCGCACGTACCACCCGCTGCTCTACGTGGTCCGGGCGTCTGGCTCGCACAAGTGGCTGGTCGACGGCCGCGAGCTGGTCGACTACACGATGGGCCACGGCGCCCTGCTTCTCGGCCACGCCCACCCGGAGGTGGTCGCCGCGGTCTGTGCCCAGGTCGCCCGGGGCACCCATTACGGCGCCGGCCACCCGCTCGAGGTGGAGTGGGCGGAGCGCCTCGTCTCGTTGGTCGAGTCCGTCGACGAGGTGCGGTTCACGGCTTCAGGCACCGAGGCCGCGATGCTGGCGCTGCGCGTCGCGCGGGCGGCCACGGGCCGCGACGTGATCGTCAAGCTCGACCAGCACTTCCACGGCTGGTCGGACGCGGTCAGCGTCAACCTCGACGCCGGAGCCGCCCGTCGCGATCCCGGCGTGCCCGCTGTCCTGCTGCAGGCAACGCGGGTCATCGCCTCGGGAGACCTTGAAGCGCTCCGCTGGGCGCTGGCGGCCGGCGACGTCGCCGCAGTCATCTTCGAAGGATCCGGCGCCCACTACGGCCGCGTCCCAATGCCCGACGGCTACGCGACTGCGCTGCGCGAGGCGTGTGATGCTGCGGGCACGCTGCTGGTGATCGACGAGGTGGTCACGGGGTTCCGCGTCGCCGTCGGCGGGATGCAATCGGTGCTCGGCATCCGCCCCGACCTGTCGGTCTTCGGCAAGGTCATGGCGG
>CATPCA010000145.1 GCA_955652545.1 Candidatus Dormiibacterota bacterium | reverse complement strand
CTGCTCGAACAGGCCGCCGCGCTCGATGTCGAGATCCGCTGGGAGCAGAGCAACCACGAGGGGAGGCTGATCGACATCATCGAGGAGGAGAGCGGCCGCAGCGACGCCTGTGTCATCAACCCCGGCGCGCTGGCCCACACGAGCCTGGCGCTGGCCGACGCGTTGCGCGGATTCACCGGCCCGGTCGTGGAGGTGCACCTGAGCAACATCCTCGCCCGTGAGGTGTACCGTCGTAGGTCCCACGTCGCCGCGGCAGCGACCGCCGTCATCAGCGGCGCCGGCGCCGGCGGCTACGGGCTGGCTCTGCAGGCGGCTCTGCAGCTTGCCGACGGCAGGACAACGGAGACCACCACATGATCAATGCAGGGGAGCTGCGCCCTGGCAACACCGTCGAGCGACAGGGGGAGCTCCTCCAGGTGCTGGAGTTCGCCCACAACAAGCAGGGCAGGGGCACCGCCATCGTCCGCGCCAAGTTCAAGAACCTGCAGACCGGCGCCGTGACCGAGGAGACGTTCCGCCCCGAGGAGAAATTCGGACGAGCGCGCATCGAGCGCAGCGAGGCGCAGTACCTCTACCAGGACGGCGACAACTACGTCGTCATGGACACGACAACGTACGACCAGTTCCCTCTCACCCCAGAGCAGCTCGGCGACGCGCTCCGCTTCCTCAAGGAGAACGACAACCTCTTTCTGCTCACCTACGACGGCAAGGTGCTGGGCATCGACCTGCCCACCTCCGTGGAGCTGACCGTGATCAGGACCGACCCGGGTTTTAGGGGCGACACCGCCAACGCCGCGTTCAAGCCCGCGACGGTGGAGACGGGCCTGGTCGTTGATGTCCCTCTGTTCGTCAACGAGGGCGAACGGATCCGCGTCGACACACGGACCGCAAAGTACGTGGAGAGGGTGTGATGACTGAGACGGTCCAGGCGATGGAGATCGGCGGCGGTGACGATGGCCGCGGCGCCATCGGCGCCACCCGCGTGGCCAACGACGTTGTCGCCTGGATCGCCGCGCTGACCGCGCTGCAGGTCTCCGGGGTGCACGCCATGTACCGGCCGAGCGGCCAATCGATCGATCGCATCCTGCGCCGCCGCCTGGCGCACCGCGGCGCTCGTGTGGAGCTGCGCGATGACGGCCTGCGCATCGACCTCTGGATCGTCATGGAGGCCGGCGCCAACGTCGCGGCGGTGGGCGCCGAGGTGCAGCGCTCCGTGGGCGACGCGATCCGGCGCATGCTCGGCCTGCCCCTGTCGGCGGTGAACGTCTTCGTCAGCGAGGTCGTCTTCACGTGACACCCGCCGCTGGGGGTGGCCGCCGCCGGCGTGGGCGCGAGCTGGCCCTGCGGGTGTTGTTCGAGCTCGAGGGCACCGACAAGGACGCCGAGGAATCGCTGACCTACCAGGGCGCCGAGGTCGGCGCCACCGCCGACGTTCGCGTCTTCGCGCGGCGGTTGGTGCTCGACTGCCTGGAGAATCGGGAGCGCATCGATGCCGCGCTCGCGGCCGCCAGCAGCTGGTCGCTGAGCGACGTCGGCAAGGTGGAGCGGGCCATCCTGCGGCTCGGCACCGGCGAGCTGATCGCCGGCGACGGCACGCCGGTCGCGGTGATCGTCGACGAGTCGTTGGAGCTGACCCGCGCCTACGCCGGCGACGACGCGGTCCAGTACGTCAACGGCGTGCTCGGCCAGATCGCCAGGGAGCGCGTATGAGCGCTGCCGCACCCTACACGGTCACCGAGCTCACCGCCATGGTGGGCAGCGCCCTGGCCGCGCGCCCCGAGCTCGAGGACGTGCTCGTGGAGGGCGAGATCAGCAACCTGACCCGACCGTCGTCGGGGCACCTCTACTTCACCCTCAAGGACCGCGCCGCATCGCTCGGCTGCGTCTGTTTTCGCAGCAACGCGCTGCGCATCCCCTTCGCCCCTGAGAACGGGATGACAGTGGTGGCCCATGGCGTCGTCACCGTGTACCCGCAGCAGGGCCGGTACCAGCTGATGCTCGACCGGCTCGAGCCCAGCGGCATCGGTGCGCTCGCCATGGCCGTCGAGCAGCGCAAGCGCAAGCTCGCCGCCGAGGGACTGCTGAACCCCCGCCTGCGGCGGCCGCTGCCGCTGCTGCCGGCGCGCGTCGCGCTGGTCACCTCGCGCACCGGCGCTGCTCTGCACGACGTGGTCACCGTGATGGGACGGCGCGCGCCCTGCGTGGACCTCGTCTTCTCGCCGGCCACCGTGCAGGGCGAGGGCGCCGCCGACACCATCGTGGCCGCCCTGCGCCGCGCCGGACGGGTGCGTGGCGTCGAGGTGGTGCTGCTGGTGCGCGGTGGCGGGTCCCTCGAGGACCTGATGGCGTTCAACGAGGAGTCGGTGGCGCGTGCGATCCGCGCCTGCCCGGTGCCGGTGGTCACCGGGATCGGCCACGAGACCGACATCACCATCGCCGACCTGGTCGCCGATCATCGCGCCGCCACGCCGTCGGCCGCGGCGGAGACAGCCGTCCCGAGTTGTGGCCAGCTTCGCGGAGAACTCAGCGCCCTGGAGCGCCGCCTGCGCGAGGCGCTCCGTGCCGAGGTCCTGCACAAGCGGCAGCGGGCGCGGCGCCAGGCGGACCGGCTTGGCCGCCTCTCGCCGGCGCTGAGCGTGGCGCGGATGCGCCAGGATGTGCACGCGCGCAACGCGAGGCTGCGTGGCGCGTTGCTCGCCGGGCTGGCGGTGCGTCACCGCACTCTCGAGCGTCTCCGCGGCGGCCTGGCCCTGCACTCACCGCTGCAGGCCATCCCGCTGCACCGCGAGCGCCTCGCCGGCCGCGGGGCGCGGCTGCACGGCGGCGTCCGCGTTCTCCTCGACGATCGCCGACGGCGGCTTGACGGCGCCCGGGGACGGCTGGAGGCGCTCTCCCCGTTGCGCGTCATCGAGCGCGGCTATTCGATCACCGTCGACGAGGCCAGCGGGCGGGTGCTGAGGTCCGCCGCAGGGGTGGGTCCGGGTGCCATCCTTCAGACGCGGCTGTCGACCGGCCGGTTGCGCAGCGAGGTCGTCGCCGGCGACGAACGAATGTACGATGAAGCGGCGGGACCGGAATCCGCCCACGAGGAGCACGATGGCTGACGACGTCACCACGCTGAGCTATGAGGCCGCATTGACCGAGCTGGACGAGATCATCGCCCGTCTCGAACGCGGTGACGTCGACCTCGAGGCGGCGATCACAGCCTACGAGCGTGGTGCCGCCCTGACCCGCCATTGCGCTGAGTTGCTCGACCGAACCGAGCAGAAGATCACCCAACTGGTGGTCGGGGCTGCGGGCGAGGCGGAGCGGCCATTCCAGCCTCCGGCGCAACGCAGCGAGTCGCCCGCGGCGGCGCCGGTGCCACGCGGCCGAACCGCCGAGCAGCGCCTGTTCGGCGACGAGCCTACGCCCGCCACCAGTTCTCGCGGCGCCGCCGTCGACCCCGATGACATTCCTTTTTAGCGCAGATACGCTGATCTGTGTAGGATGACCCGGTGACCACGTTGCAGCGAGCCCGCCTCGACACGGTGCTGGTGGAACGCGGGATGGCCGGCAGCCGCGAGCGCGCCCAGGCGCTGGTTGCCGCCGGCCTGGTCGAGGTTGACGGGGTGAGGGCCCGAAGCGCGGGCGTGGCGGTGGCGGCGCAGGCGGCCATCCGGCTCACCGACCGCACCCACCCCTGGGTGGGGCGGGGCGGGCTCAAGCTGGACGCGGCGCTGGAAGGCTGGCGCATCGACTGCGCCGGTCGAACCTGCCTGGACGCGGGGGCGAGCACGGGGGGGTTCACCGACGTCCTCCTGTACCGCGGTGCTGCGCTGGTGTACGCAGTCGACGTCGGCCATGGGCAGCTGCATCCGCGGCTCGCCACCGACCAGCGGGTGAGGGTCCTGGACCGGACCAACATTCGGACGCTCGACCACGTGGACGGCCCGGTGCCCTCTCTGATCACGCTCGATCTCTCCTTCATCTCCCTGCGCGCCGTGCTGCCCGGGCTGGGGCGCCTCGCACCCGGGGGCGAGGTGATAGCCCTCTTCAAACCGCAGTTCGAGCTGGCCCGCGAGGCGGTGGGCCGCGGCGGGGTGGTGCGCGACCCGGCGGCGACGGCAACCGCGCTGGTCGAGCTCGCCGCCTGGGCGGATCATCTCGGGGTCGGCACGGTGGTCGACGAGCCGCTCGCCGCCGGCGTGCGCGGCGCCAAGGGCAACCAGGAGTGGCTGGTCCACCTGCGCCTGGCGGAGCCCCGCGGATGACCAAGCGGCAGATCGGCTTCCTGCTCCACCCCGGCGAGCAGCACGCCGTCGAGCCGGGAGTGGCGCGCGCCCGTGAACTCGGTTACGACAGCTGGGTGGAGGTCCGCGAGCCGGAGAGGACGGTTGCCGAGCATGCCGCCGATACCGACCTCCTGGTCACAATCGGAGGCGACGGGACATTCCTCTATGGCGCGCGCCTGGTGGCGCCGTACGGCATCGCGGTCATGGGCGTCAACCGCGGCCGCCTCGGCTTCCTCACCGATGTCGAGGTCGCCGACCTGCCGGCCGCGCTCGAGGCGTACGCGGCCGGCCGGTACCACACCCAGAGGCGCTCGATGCTCGAGGCGGTCGTCCCGGGCGACGACGCCACGCCGCCGTGGCAGACGCTGGCGCTCAACGAGGTTGCCGTCAAGTCCGGCGGCGTGTCCGTCGCCCGCATTCGGGTGGAGCAGGACGGCGAGCTACTCGGTGAGTTCGACGCCGACGGCATGGTCATCGCAACCGCGACCGGGTCCACCGCCTACGCCATGAGCGCCGGCGGCCCCCCGATCGACCCACGGGTGCGCGCCATCGTGGTGGTGCCGCTGGCGCCGCATGCGGTCATCAGTCGCGCCATCGTGCTCCCCGAGATGGTCACGCTGCGAATCACGGTCGAGCGCGGACGGGTCAACGTCGCCGCCGACGGCATTGCCGAGACCCGCCTGCGCGACGGCGCCGAGATGATCGTGCGTCCCGGACCGGAGCTGGCCTTCGTCCGCTTCGACGACTCGCCGTCGTTCCTGGCCAGGTTGCGCGACAAGGTGCGATTCGGTCTGCCGCTCAAGGACCTGGAGCGTCCCAACCTGGTCCGGCCGGCCGACGACGCTCAGGAGGGCCCCGCCATCATCGAGGCGCGCCGGTGAGCCTCGTCGAAATCCGCGTCCACGACCTCGCCGTGTTCGCCGACGCGCTGGCGCCACTGGCCCCCGGTTTCACAGCCCTCACCGGCGAGACAGGTTCGGGCAAGTCCGTGTGCATCAGCGCCCTGCGCCTGGCGCTCGGGGAGCGGGTGGACGGCGACCCCGTGCGCGTGGGCAGCGACGTCGCCAGGGTCAGCGCCGTCTTCGACGATATCCCGCCGACGGTGCGAGAGCGGCTGCGCGCCATCGGCATCCCCGCCGACGAGCTCACCACCCTCACCCGCGACATCAGCCGTACCGGGCGTGGTTCCTGCCGCATCAACGGCGCGCTCGTCTCGCAGGCGGTGCTGCGCGAGGTGGGGGAGGGCCTGGCCGAGGTCACCCTCCAGGGAGCCAGCCACCGCCTCCTCCAGCGTGGTCGGCAGCGCGACATCCTCGACATCGCGGCCGCCAATGGCGATCTCCGCGACGAGGTGCGACAGGCTGTCACCGAGTGGCGCGCCGCCATCGTGGCCCTCGCCGAGTTGCGCCGGCGCCAGGCGGCGGGTGCGGCCGAGCTGGACGCGGCGGCCCAGCTGGTCACCGACCTCGGCCACCTCGGGCTCGTCGTGGGAGAGGACGATCAGCTCGCCACCGAACGGCTGCGCTTGCGCAACGCGGCCGCCCTGGCCACGGCGTCCGACGACCTGCGCTGCGCCGCCTGCGGTGATGACGAGCATCCGGGTGCAGCCGACCGGCTGGCGCTGGCGGTGAACGCTTCGGCCGCCCTCGAGGGGGTCGACGCCGACCTCGACGCACTCAGCGCGGAGGCGAATCGCCTGCTCGAAGCGCTCCGCGAGCTTGGCGCAGCCGCGCGTCGCCATGGCGACTCGGTCCATCTCGACGAAGGCCGTCTGGCGCTGGTCGAGGAGCGGCTCGACGTGCTGGCCCACGTTCGTCGCCGCCACGGCTCCATCGAACAGGCCCTCGATGCTCTCGCGGCGGCGCGGGAGTTGCTCGGCGCCGGTGAGGACGGCGGCCGCCGCCTGGCTGCGGCGGAGGCCGTGGTGGCAGCCGCACTCACGCGTGCCGGCGAGCTCGCGCTGCGGCTGTCCGAGCGCCGACGCCTGGCCGCACGCCGCCTGGAGAGCGACGTCGAGGCCGCGCTCCAGCTCCTCGAATTGCCGCACGCCAGGCTGCGCGTTGTTCTCGAGCGTCGCGCCGACGTGGACGGCGTCGACGCCGGTGGCGCCGTGGTGCACTGCGGGCCGGCCGGGATCGACGAGGTGGAGTTCCGTCTCGCCACCAACCGGGGCGCGGCCCTGGCACCGCTCGACCAAGGTCCGTCGGGCGGCGAGCTGTCGCGGTTGGTGCTGGCGCTGGCGGCATGCGTCACCGAGGCCGGCTCCCCGCTGCTGGTGCTCGACGAGGTGGACACCGGGATCGGCGGCGAAACCGCCGCGCGGGTCGGCGACCTCCTCGCTGCCACCGGCTCCCATCGCCAGGTGGTCGCGGTCACCCACCGTGCCGAGATCGCCTCCCGGGCCACAGGGCACCTCCTTGTTCGCAAGCGCGACACCGCGACGGGCACCGTGGCGGGGTTGGATTCGCTTGAGGGCGAGGACCGGCTCGCCGAGATCGCGCGGCTCATGTCCGGCCGGGTCACCGACGCGGCGCTGGCGCGAGCGGTGGAGCTACGCGGTGAGGCGGTCGAGACCATCGCCGCCGGAACAGCACCGGCAGCGACGCGCCGGCGACGCGCGCCGGCCGGCTGATGAATGCGGGGGTTGTGGACGGCGCGGCGCAGATCCCTACCATGCTGGCGAGATGGCCGACAACCCCGTGACCAGCCCTGCCAGCGGCTCGGCGTCGCCTGGGACCGACACGACTGAGCGCTTCCACGTCGAGGTCGCCGGGTTCAGCGGCACACTCGAGCAGCTCGTCGTCCGGGCTCAGCGCGGTGAGGTCGACCTCGACGGCGTCGCCGTCGCCGAGATCACCGGCCAGTACCGAGAGCGGATCGAGGCCGGCGGCGACCAGGTCGACCTCCGCGAGGTGGCCGACTTCCTCTCCCTGGCGGCGCGGTTGGTGGCGCTCAAGGCAGCGAGGCTCAACCCCGCGCAGTCCGGCACCGACGACCCCGACGACGCCGACACCGCGGACGATGCCGGACGGCGCCTGACCGAGTATCGCCTCTTCAAGGCGGCCGCCGAGGCGCTGCTCGGCGAGGCCGCCGAGGAGGGAACGCTGAGCTTCCTCGGCCTGGTGGCCCCGGAGGTCATCCCCGTCGAGCGCCTGCGCATCCCCCCAGAGCGCCTCGCCGCTGCCTTCCGCGAGGTGCTGCTCCGGCTCAGCGAGGCTGAACCGCTGCCGGTGGGCGCGGTCATCTTCTCGGTGGCCGAGAAGATGGCGGAGATTCGTGACCGCCTGCGCGCGGGCCGGCTCGCCTTCGACGAGCTGTTCGCGGCGGTGACCACGCGTCTGGAGGCGGTGGCGTGCTTCCTCGCCCTGCTCGAGCTGCTCCGCCTCGGTGAGGCCGTGGTCGACCAGGACGCGCCCTTTGGCCCGATCACGGTGCGTGCGGGTGGATGACATCGTGCCCGGTCTGGCGGAGGACGACGAGACCTTCGAGCTGGCGCTGGACGTCTTCGGCCGCGCCGTCGTTCCCGAGGGCGTCGCCGGCGCGGAACCGGAGGATCTCGCCGTGGCGGTCGAGGCCGTCTGCTTCTCGCTGAACCGGGCCGTGACCCTCGCCGAGGTCGCAGCCATCGTCGGGCGAACGCCGGCCGCCGTGGCCACCGCCGCGGAGGCTCTCGCCGATCAGCTGCGCGGACGCGGCCTGATGCTGCAGCGACACGACAACCAGCTCCAGCTGGTCACCCGGCCCGAGACCGCGTGGGCGGTGCAGCGCGCCCTGCAGCCGGAGAAGCCCACCCGGCTGAGCCGGGCGGCGCTGGAGACGCTGGCCATCGTCGCCTACCGCCAGCCGCTGACCCGCGCCGGCATCGAGGCGATCCGGGGGGTCAACTGCGAGGCGGTTCTCGACAACCTCGAACGTCGCGGCCTGATCGTCGAGGTCGACCGCCAGGAGACGCCGGGGCGGCCCCGGCTGTTCGGCACCACCCTGCGCTTCCTGCAGATTGTCGGGCTGGAGCGCATCGACGACCTTCCTCCGCTGGGGGAGGAGCCCGAGATCGCCCGGTTCGCGGTCGGCGCCACGCCCGACGCCGGCGCGGCACCGTGACCGGCGCCGCCACCCAGGGCGGCGAGAGACTCAACAGGTTCCTCGCCCGTCGCGGGGTGGCCTCGCGCCGCGCCGCCGACGAGTTGATCGCCAGCGGACGGGTGCTCGTCAACGGCGAACGGGCGGGCGTGGGCGCACGGGTCGACGTGGACGCCGACGCGGTCACCGTCGACGGCCGCCGCATCCCGCCAGCGCGCCCGCAACCGGTGACGCTGGCGCTGAACAAACCGGTCGGCGTGATCACGACCCTGCACGACCCGCAACGAAGGAAGACGGTTCGCGACCTCGTGCCTCACATCGCCGGCCTGGTCCCGGTGGGGCGGCTCGACGCCGACAGCCGCGGCCTGCTGCTGCTCACCAGCGACGGCGATCTGGCCCACCGCGTGGCGCATCCGCGGCACGGCCTCCACAAGGTGTATCGGGTCACACCCGCAGCCGCGCTGACCGACGAGCAGGTGCGCACCATGATCGCCGGTGTCGCGCTCGACGATGGCCCGGCGGCGGCGCTGGACGTGCGCGGCGTGCCGGGCAGCACCGTCGTCGACGTGGTGATGGGAGAAGGGCGCAAGCGCGTGGTGCGGCGGCTCTTCACCGCGGTCGGCAACGGCGTCGTCGACCTCTGCCGTATCGCGGTGGGTCCGATCACACTCGGCGACCTCGAAGAGGGACGGAGCCGCGCTCTCGACGACGAGGAGGTCGCTGCGTTACGCCGAGCGGCGGGCGCGTGAACAGCGTGCTCATCGTCACCGTCGATGGTCCCGCCGGCAGCGGCAAGTCGACGCTCGGACGTGCGCTGGCCGCCCAGCTCGCCCTGCCGCTCATCGACACCGGCCTCTTCTACCGCGGGCTCATGGTGGCTGCGGTGCGGGCTGGGCTCGACGGAAGCGACCCGGCGGCGTTGGGCACGCTCGCCCGCACGACCTCGCTCGTCATCGACACCGACCCCGGCTCTGACGGTGCCACAGTCCTCGTGGACGGGGTCGCCGCCGGCGCACAGCTGCATGATCCGCGCGGGGCAGCCCTGCTCGCGGCGATCGCCGGCGAACCCGAGGTCCGCGCTGCCGTTCTCGCGCTCCAGCGCCGCCCCGCACGCGACGGTGCGGTGGCGGTGGGACGCGACTGTGGAACCGTCGTGTTCCCGCAGGCTGCGGTGAAGTTCTACCTCGACGCACCGCAGGCGGTGCGCGAGCAGCGGCGCACGGCCCAACTGCTGGCGCGCGGGGCTGACGCCGACGGGAGCACCATCCGGGCCGAGGTCGAGGAGAGGGACCGCAGCGATTCGCAGCGCACCGCCTCGCCGCTGCGCCGTGCCGACGACGCCCACGTCATCGACACGTCGACGATGGGCAGGGACGAGATGATCGCGTATGCGCTCACGGTGTGCGCCGCGGCCGGGCTGCAGCCGGGGCTTCCTCGGTGAGGTACGCGCTGCTGCGCATGATCATGCGACTCCTCGCCGCCACCATCCTGGGACGGCGACTCCACGTCGAGGGATTGGACAACGTGCCTCGCACCGGCGGCGCGCTGGTGGTCGGCAACCACATCAGCGCTGCCGATCCACCATTGACCGGCGCGCTGATCCCCCGCCTCGACGTCCACTACATGGCCAAGAGCGAGCACTTTGCGCGGCGGCGCTGGCGCTGGTTGTTTCGTGCCTTCAACGCCTACCCGGTGGTGCGCGGCAGCGCTGACCGCATCGCGCTGCGCAACACCCTGGAGCTGCTCCGCGGTGGTCACGTGGTGCTGGTCTACCCCGAGGGCTCACGGTCCCCCGACGGGCGCCTCCGCGAAGCCCAGCCCGGGGTCGGGTTCATCGCCAGGCACGGCGGGGTGCCGGTGATCCCGGCCGCGGTGTGGGGCACGGAGAAGGTGCTGCCCCGCGGCACCAACCGCATCCACCGCGGCCCTGTCCACGTCAGGTACGGCGTCCCGGTGACGCTGCCTGCCGCAGGGCAGGGATCGCGCGCCGACAACCATGCCGCCGCCGCGGCGATCATGGAGGCGATCTCGCAGATGCTCCCGCCCGAGTACCGGGCGCCTGACAGCGCTGCCACGCCGCCGGCAGCCTAGGCGAGCCCCGGGTCCAACTCGGACGCTCTCTACAATCGGGCGGTGTCCGCACCCCGCGAGTTCGTCGCGTTCGACCTCGAGACGACCGGCCTCTCGCCGAAGACCGACCGGGTGCTCGAGATCGGAGCGGTGCGCTTCGATCTCGAGATGCGCCGGCTCGGCGAGCTGGCGATCGTCGTCGACCCCGGGGTCGCCATCCCGCTCGCAGTCCAGCGACTCGTTGGGCTCGACGCCGCTGACATCGCGGGCGCGCCCTCACCGGTCGAGGGCGTCGCGCAGCTGGCCGACTTCTGCGACGGTGCGGAGCTCGTTGCCCACGGCGCCGGCTTCGATATCACGTTCTGCGCCGGGCTGGTGCCTGCCGCATTCGCGCGACGGCCCGTGCTCGACACACTGGAGTTCGCGCGCATCCTGCTGCCGGTGGCCGCCTCCCACAGCCTGCCGCTGCTCACTGCGGCGCTGGCCATCGAACACGACCGCCCACACCGCGCGCTCAGCGACGCCTCGGCGACGCACCTGCTCTTTGCCCACCTTCGCTCCACCGCCGAGGCACTGCCCGTCGCCATCCTCGCCCAGATGCGCCGGGTGGCCGCACCGGCCGGAGGCGAGCTCGGCCGGTTCTTCTCGGAGGTGGTCCGCTCCGAAGGCGACCCGCTGCGGCGGTCGTGGGCCGGGGCCCAGCGAGGCGCCCCGCCGCCACCGCCGCCGACGGGACCGCCGCCGGCCGACATCGTCGCCACGGCGACGGCACTCCTCGGACCGGGGGGTCCGCTGGCCGCCGATGACAGCGCGTACGAGCTGCGCGAGACGCAGCTGGAGATGACCCGTGCCGTGGCCCAGGCCGTGCAGCGCCGCCGCCGCCTCATCGTCGAGGCCGGGACGGGCGTGGGCAAATCGCTGGCCTACCTGGTGCCGCTGGCGCTGAACAGCCGCAACGGGCGTCGCGCGGTGGTGGCCACCCGAACGATCACCCTGCAGGAGCAGCTGATGGGCCGCGACCTGCCGATGGTCGAGCGCATCGTCGGCGCACCCGTCCCCGCCGCTCTCCTCAAGGGGCGCAACCACCAGCTCAGCCTGAGGCGCTGGCATCGCTTCCTCCGCTCGCCCGACGCCGGCCCGCACGGACCTGACCTGGACCGCATCCGGTTCAAGCTGAAACTGCTGGCCTGGCTTGCGCAGACCGAGGACGGCGACCGCGGCGAGCTCCACCTCACCGGTGTCGACGAGGCGCTCTGGCGCCACGTCGAGTCCGACGGTGGTGACTGCCTGGGCTCAGCCTGTGCCAACTGGCAGGACAACCGCTGCTTCATGGTGGCCGCGCGGCGCACCGCCGAGTCGGCGTCGATCGTGATCACCAACCACGCCCTGCTCCTCGCCGACGCGGCCAGCGGCGGCCACGCGCTCGGCGAGCACGAGGTGCTGGTCATCGACGAGGCTCACCACCTCGAGGAGGCCGCCACCGACCAGCTCGGCGTCAACCTGCGCGCCGGCGACATCCTTCTCGTCGTCGACCGGCTCGGCCTCGCCGGGGGCGAGCTCGGCGCCGCCCTCGCCGCAGCGCGCGAGGCGGCGATCCGGCTCTTCGGCGACGTCAAGGGACGGATCGGAGAGGTCCTCGGCGCCGACCACAGCGGCAACGCCACCGTCGGGCTCAGCGACGAGGTTCGTGAGGGCCATGGACACGCGGTGCTCCTGCGCTCGGCCCAGCATGCCGTCGACAGCTGGCACGCCGCCGCCTCCAGGCTGCGCGAGGTCGAGCACGCATCGTCGCTGCAGATCGACCTGCTGCCCCAGCCGGAGCGTGCCGACCAGGAACGGCTGCTCGCCGCCGCCGCCCTCGACGAGCTGGCCGTCGCCGTGGAGTGGGTCCTGCTGCGCCCGCGCGAGCACCACGTCGCCTGGCTCGCGTTGCGCGCCGAGCAGGGCGAGCTGCACGAGGCCCCGGTGAGCGTCGCCGACCCGCTGCGCGACTCCGTCTTCACCCGCGCCGATACCGTGGTGGCCACCTCGGCGACCCTCGCCGTCGCCGGCGACTTCGGTTTCACCCGCACCCGCCTGGGGCTCGAGGGGGCGGACGAGGTGCTCCTCAGCTCGCCATATGACTTCCTCGATCAGGCGCTCTGCGTGCTCCCATCCGACGTGCCGCCCTACGACGACCCGGGGCACGACCATGCCCTGGCGGCGCTGATCGGCGACACCGCCGACCGGCTCGGCGGCAGCACCCTGGCGCTTTTCACCGGCTACAGCCCGCTTCGCCGCGTGCACGCCCTCCTGGGCCAGCGGATGGAGGCGAGTGGTATCGCCCTGCTCGGCCAGGGCCTCGACGGAACCCGGCGGCAGATCCTGGCCAGCTTCCTCGCCAACCAGCGCACCGTGCTGCTCGGCACCAGCAGCTTCTGGGAGGGAATCGACGTGCCCGGTGACGCGCTTCGGTGCGTGGTCATCGCCAAGCTCCCGTTCGCAGTGCCCTCCGACCCGCTGGTGCGCGCGCGTACGCAGATGCTCGCCGATCCCTTCGGCCAGTACGTCCTGCCCCAGGCGGTGCTGCGCCTACGCCAGGCGTTCGGCAGGCTGATCCGGCGGAGCAGCGATCGCGGGGCGGTCGTGATCTGCGACGAGCGGCTGCGCACCCGCGACTACGGGGAGAGGTTCCTGGCGGCTCTGCCTCCTGCGGCGGTCGCCATCCTGCCCGTCGCCGACGTCGGCGAGGCCGTGGCTGATTTCGTGATCCACCGCCGCGTGCCGGAGGTGACACGACGGGGCGCTTCGGATCGACAATCGGAGCAGGATCACCACATGCACGAGGAGCCCGCATGACCGTGACCGACGCGCCGGCGGCGGCAACGACCGCGGTGCCGCCCGCGCCGGGGCCGCAGGCGACCACCTTGAGGCCGGAGGGTGACGGCACGGACGTTGTGGTGACGGTGGCCCAGATCGCGCCGCGACTCGGCGACGTCCAGGCCAACCTCGAGCGGCACCTCGAGCTGATCCGGGACGCGGCAGCGGGCGGCGCCGCCCTGGTCGTGTTCCCGGAGCTGTCGCTGACCGGCTACTTCCTCAAGGACCTCGTGCCCGAGGTGGCCCTGCGCGAGCAGTCCGACGAGCTGCGCCGCCTGGCTGCGGCAGCCGAGTCCATCGACGTGGTCGCGGGCTGCGTCCTCGAGAGCGACGACGCCCTCTTCTACAACGCCGGGCTGTACTTCTCGGGCGGGCGCATCCACCACGT
The DNA here is from genome assembly GCA_955652545.1 of Candidatus Dormiibacterota bacterium. Next base: position 5,273 of record CATPCA010000145.1, on the reverse strand, counting down.
CCATCGCAAGGTCTACCTCCCCACCTACGGTCTCTTCGACGAGGCGCGGTACCTGGCGCAGGGCGACCGCTTCCGCAGCTTCGCCGCTCCCCTGCGCGTCGCCATGCCGCCGCGGCCCTGGAAGGCGGGAATGCTGGTCTGCGAGGACATGTGGCACCCGACGGCGGCCGGACTTTTGGCGCGCCAGGGGATCGAGCTCTTCATCTGTCCGTCGGCTTCGCCCGGACGCGGCGTGGTCCGCGGCCACGCGCTCGGGACTTCCGGCAGCTACGACTCGATGACGCGCACCTACGCCCAGCTTTTCACGTCCTACCTGCTGTACTGCAACCGCGTCGGCTTCGAGGACGGCATCAGCTTCTGGGGCGGCTCGCGCGTGGTCGGACCCGACGGCCGCATGCTCGACGATCCCGCCGGCGGCGACGAGTGCCTGGTCACGCACCGCATCGACCTCGCCGCCGTCCGGCGCGCCCGCCTCGCCAACCCCCTGCTCAGGGATGAACGCCATGACATCAACGATGCCGAGACAGAGCGACTCCGGAACCGACGCGCTCTCGATTGACAGCGCGGTCGTCCGCGAGCTGCTGGTCGGCTTCGTCCGCAACGAGGTCCGCAAGGTCGGCTTCGAGCGCGTCATGGTGGGCCTCTCCGGTGGCGTCGACTCCGCGCTGAGCGCGGCCATCGCGTGCACCGCGCTCGGCCCGGAGAATGTCCTGCCGGTGCTGATGCCGTACCGCACCTCGTCGTCCGCATCGGAGGCCGATGCGCGAACTGTGTGCGCACACCTGGGCCTGACGCCGACGCTGGTCGACATCTCGCCACAGATCGATGCCTACTTCGAGGGTTTCCCCGACGCTGATCGGGGCCGTCGCGGCAACAAGATGGCGCGCGAGCGGATGACCATCCTCTACGACATGTCCTGGGCTCACCACGCGCTGGTCATCGGCACCAGCAACAAGACCGAGCTCCTGCTCGGTTACAGCACGCTGTTCGGCGACATGGCGAGCGCGCTCAACCCGCTGGGCGACCTCTACAAGACGCAGGTGTGGGCCCTCGCTCATGCCATGAGCCTCCCGGCTGCGGTCATCGACAAGGCGCCCAGCGCCGACCTCTGGGAGGGGCAATCCGACGAGCAGGAGCTCGGCTTCGCGTACCCCATCGTCGACTCGGTGCTGTACTACATGGTCGACGAACGCCGCACGCGGGCGGAGTTGCGCGCGCTCGGCTTCGAGGATGAATTCGTCGAGGATGTCGGCCGGCGGGTACGGCTCAGCCAGTACAAGCGGCGTCCGCCGATCATCGCCAAGCTCTCGACCCGCACCATCGACCGCGACTTCCGTTACCCCAGGGACTGGGGTACTTGACGGATCCCGGACCGGGACGGCTGTACGTCGTCGCCACGCCGATCGGCAACCTCGAGGACATCACCCTGCGCGCGCTCCGGGTGCTGGGCGAATGCGATGCGGTGGTCGCCGAGGACACCAGGCGAACGCGGCAACTGCTCACCGCACACGGCATCTCCCGTCCGCTGCACTCGCTGCCGGCCCATGACGAGCACCGGCGCGTTCCCGCGCTGGTCGACCGCCTCCTCGCCGGGCAGACACTGGCGCTCTGCACCGATGCAGGCACACCGGTGATGAGCGACCCGGGCGCCGCGCTGGTCGCCGCAGCCAGGGCGGCGGGCGCGCCAGTGGTGCCGGTGCCCGGCCCGTCGGCTCTCACAACCGCGGTCGCCGGCAGCGGGCTGCGTGGCGACCGCGTGTGCTTCCTCGGATTCCTGCCGCGCAGCCCCGGCAAGATGCGCCGGGCCGTCGAGGCGGCGCTCACGCTCGACGGCACCGTGGTTTTCTACGAGTCACCGCTGCGCGTGGCCCGGACGCTGGCGCTCATCGCTCCGAGCTGCGGCGAACGCCCGGTGGTCGTCGCCAGGGAATTGACTAAAGTCCATGAGACCTTCCACACGGGCACGGCCGCGACGCTGGCGGAGGCGTTCGCCGCTCACCCGCCACGGGGCGAGTGCACCGTCCTCATCGGAGCCAGCTGACGTGACCCGACCGGCGCACACGTACTACCTGACCGCGGCGATCGACTACGTCAACGGCGATCCCCACCTTGGCCACGCCTACGAGAAGATCGGTTGCGACGTGCTGGCCCGCCATCGGCGCCTGCGCGGCGACGACGTGCGCTTCACCGTCGGCAGCGACGAGCACAGCCAGTCGGTGGAGCGCGCGGCGAGGGCTTCGGGCATGGCACCGGAGGACTTCTCCACCCGTCAGGTCGAGGTGTTCACGGCGATGATGCGCGCCTTCGACATCGAGCCGACCCAGTTCGTGCGCACCAGCGGCGATGCCAACCGTCGCACCTCCGAAACGCTGTGGCGAGCCGTCGCCGAGAGCGGCCACATCTACAAGGACTGGTACCGCGCCTGGTTCTGTCCCTCGTGCGAGCAGTACTACACCGAGAAGGAGATCAAGGCTGGGATGTGCCCGGTTCATGACCGTCCGGTCGAGTGGGTCGAGGAGCAGAACTGGTTCTTCCGGCTCAGCGCCTTCGAGTCACGACTGCTCGCGCTGTATGAGGAGCATCCGCAGTTCGTCGTGCCCGAGGCGCGCCGCAACGAGATGCTCAACGTGATCCGCGGCGGCCTGACCGACATCAGCATCTCGCGCGGGTTCTCACACTGGGGCATCCCGGTTCCGGGTGACGAGTCGCAGGTCATCTGGGTGTGGTTCGACGCCCTGCCCGCCTACCTCACCGGCGTCGGCTACCCCGACCACCACGAGCAGTTCTCGCGCTTCTGGCCGGCGGACGTGCACGTCATCGGCAAGGACATCACCCGCTTCCATGCGGTGGTGTGGCCGGCCATGCTCATGGCGGCCGGCCTGGCGGTGCCGCTCAAGGTGCATGCCCACGGCTTCGTCACCCTCGACGGGGAGAAGATGAGCAAGAGCCGCGGCATCTTCGTGGAGCCTGTCCAGCTGGTCGAGCGCTTCGGCAGCGACGCGGTGCGTTGGGTGCTCCTCAGCGAGGTGCCGTTCGATCGCGACGGCGACTTCTCCATGAGCAACTTCGTCGACCGCTACAACGCCGACCTCGCCAACGACTACGGCAACCTCGTCTCGCGCACCACCAAGATGGTGCAGCGCTACTTCGCTGGTCGCATCCCGTCGCAAGGACAGCGCCAGCCGATCGACGACGACCTGCACAGCACAGCCGCCCGCATCCTGCCCGTGTACGACTCCGCGCTGGACGAGCTTCGGTTCAGCGAGGCCCTGGCGGCGGCCATGCAGCTGGTGGGTCGGGCCAACAAGTACATCGAGGAGACGGCCCCCTGGACCCTGCATCGCAACAACGACCAGCGGTTGGGCACGGTGTGCGCGGAGCTTCTCGAGGCGATCCGGGTGTCGACGATGCTGCTGCATCCCTTCATCCCACGGGCAACGTCGCGCGTCGCACAGGAGATCGGGCTGACTCTCGATGGCGACCTCACCAACGAGTTGCGGGCGTGGCCCCGGCTGACCGCGGGAACCGAGATCACCGTCGGGGAGATCCTCTTCCCACGACTGGATCGCGAGGCCGTCCTCAGCGCCGAATGACGGACCAGGCACTCGCGGCACCGTTGGTCGACACCCACTGCCACCTGGTGTTGCTGGACGAGCGCGGGCTCCTTGACGCAGCGTTCGAGAGTGCCGCCGCAGCCGGGGTGACGCAGATCGTCAGCGTCGGTCTCAACGTCGAGGACTCCGACCGCAACCGGGTCATCGCCGAGGCACACGACAACGTCTGGTACACGGTCGGCTGGCACCCCCATGAACCGCTGGCGCCCGACGCCGCCCAGCTGCGTGCGCTCGACGAGCTCCTGCGCCACCCAAGGGCGGTTGCGGTGGGAGAGATCGGCCTCGACCTCTTCTTTCGACCCGGCTACCACGACACTCCACTCGACGAACAGCGTCGGGCGATGCACACCATGCTCGACCTTGCCGCTGCACACCGCAAACCGGTCGTGGTCCACGATCGTGACGCCCACGCCGACGTGCTCGCCGTAATCCGCGAGCATCCAGGGGTGCGCGGCGTGATGCACTGCTTCAGCGGGGACGCCGCCTTCGCTCGCGAATGCGTGGCGGCCGGTTATGCCATCTCGTTCTCGGGAATCGTCACCTTTCCCCGGAGCGAGCCGACCCAAGCCGCGGCGGCAGCGGTGGGGGAGCGCGACTACGTTGTCGAGACCGACTCCCCGTTCCTGGCGCCGGTTCCTCACCGCGGCCGGGCCAACCTGCCCGGGTATGTCGCCGCCACCGCGAGGGCTTTGGCGCGACTGCGTCAGGTGGGGGAGAACGAGGCGCGCGCGCAGAGCACTGCGACCGCCCGCCGGCTCTTCAACCTGCCGGGGCCGGCGACGTGACCGACAGACCGACGCCCCCGACATCGGACCTCACCGACGCGGACACCCTGCACGCGGTGGCGCGCCGCGCCGGGCTGGTCGCCAAGCACAGGCTCGGCCAGAACTTCCTGGTCGACCGTGAGGTCCTCGACGACATCGTCGCCGCGCTGGCACCGGCGCCAGATGAGGATGTCCTCGAGGTGGGTCCCGGCATCGGCACGCTGACGGGCGAGCTGGCGGCGCGCGCACGTCGCGTTGTCGCCGTGGACATCGACGAGCGGTGCGTGCGGGCCACCCGGACGACCCAGCGCGGGCGGCCCAATGTCCAGGTGGTGTGTGCGGATGCGCTCACCGTCCAGCCGCAATCGCTGGGGTTGCGGGACGGTTGGGTCGCCGCCGGCAACATCCCCTACAGCATCACCACCCCGCTGCTGACCCGGCTGTTCGAGATGGCGTCGCCACCGGGGCGCGGAGTCTTCCTGGTTCAGCGTGAGGTGGCGGCGCGGCTGGCGGCGGGGTCCGGCGGGTGGAGCCTGGCCACCGTGGCGGTGAGAAGCGTCGCCACCGTGGATCGCCTCCGTGACGTGGCTCCAACGAGCTTCGACCCGGCGCCGGCGGTGCACTCGAGCCTGGTCCGGCTGCGGCCCGCGTCGCTGCTGAGCCCTTACGATCGCGCGGCCGTCCTCGACATCGCCCGCGCCGCGTTCCAGATGCGCCGCAAGACACTCCGCCACGGGATCACCCACGCCGCGGGCGGCGACGAGCGGCGTGGCCTGGCCTGGCTTGCGGCCGCCGGCATCGACCCTGGGCGCCGGCCGGGCACGCTCGACATCGACGAATGGCACCGCATCGCCCTTTGCGCCCGTACCCTTGACGCCTAGCCGTGACCGAACCG